>URYE01000034.1 GCA_900551945.1 uncultured Eubacterium sp.
TTCCATTTGTTCCCAACATAAATGCTGCTGCATCAAGGTCAAAATCTGCACCTGTATCAAACGCATTTACGTCCCAACCAAGACCTACCATAATCTTTTTAAGTCCTGGATTTCCTTTTGTTAAATCTACTTTCTGTCCTTTTGATAAATTAATTGGCATAACACTACCTCCCTAAATTCTTTATATTATATATGATATTTTAATATCTTATCATTTCTTATTCTGCGCAGGCATATGATACTGCTTATTAAAATCTTGCTTAATAGCTTCTAACCTTGCTTGGTCTTCTATGCGCTTCTTTCTTGCATCTTCTTGTATTCTTTGAGTTTCTTCAATTCCACTTGTAATTGTTCTCCATGTTGTTTCAAGAGTTTCAATCTGAATTGAACTTCCAGACGCTAACCTTGCTGTTGCTTTAGATACATCAACTGTATTTTGTGCATTTTTAATTAACATTTCATTAGTCTTTTTATCAAGCTCTGACATAGCTTCTGCTTGAAGCTTTTGTCTTTTAAGAAGAATAGCTTGTGCTAAAGCCTGCTTAAAGACTGGCAAAGTTACGATAAACGCAGAATTAATCTTCCTTACAAGATTATAATTGCTAAATTCCATAGTTTTAATCATAGGAATTGACTGCATAGCAACATTTTCTGCTGTCCTTAAATCTTGAGTTCTTTGCTCCATCATCATCAATGCCTGATTAAGACTTGTAAGCTCAAATTGAATTGACTGGTCACCTGTAGTTTCCATATCATTTTTTCTTTGTGCAATATAAGCTTCCAATTCCTTACACGCCTGCTCACCAGCTAAAATATATTTTACAAGTTCGTGGTAAAAATTAACATTTGCCTCAAACATTGTATTTAACTTTCTATTTGATTGTTTAATCTCAGACTCATATCCTTTAAGTTGAACATAAATCTTATCAATTTCATCTCCCATAGTATGATATTTTTCAAGAATTTTATCCAATTGCTTTTTAGCATTTCCAAATAACTTTTTTAGTAATCCTGGATTTTCTTTAATTTCTTCAATATCAAACTTGTCCATAATCTTTGCAAGGCTCTTTAACATCTCGCTTGTATCATCAAGCTGTGACATACTCATACTATTTAAAACTACATCTGATGCCTTTGAAATCTCCTCTGCAACTTCTGAACCAAAGGAAACTATTGTTTCCAAATTATTAACTTCAATTGTACTAACAATATCATCAACTTCTTGTGAACCAACAAGCTGTGTATTCATTTGCTGTCTGTCAGAAACAATATCATATTGTTCAACTACTTCAATCTCATCTTTTTTTTGAACCTGCTGTGTATTCTCAGGTGTTGCCATAGATGATGATTTGCTAAAATCCAATCCCATACTACATACCTCTCTTAAAAATTATATCTCGCCATGTATGACGTTTATTATTTAACGAAATACTACTCAAATTTGGTACTCGCATATCATACTTATATTCACCCATTTGATGTTCTTCCATTAGCCTTGTATTAAAATACTTTTCAATGCTTTGATAACCCGTTGGCACAAAAAATATTACATCAAATCCTATTAAATTCAAAAAAGCTGTAAGTATTGTATCTTCTAATGATATTAAACTTTCAGTTGTATTTATATATATAAATTTAGGATTTTTCTTTGTAAAATCAAACTTTTGTATCATACGAAATATTTCTATTGGCAAATTCAAAACTTGCGCTATTACTGTATATTCTGTTCCATTTTCTCCAATACCCTTAATAAGCTTTTGTTGTATCATAAATTCAAGTTTATCTAACATAAAATCCTGCATATCTTCTCTTAAGATTGAATAAGGATATTTTGCATGATTTTTAATTTTATTTTTTTGAAGCTTTCCATTCTTGTAAAATTCAGAAACATACGGCTTCATTGGGTTGTCAGCCATTGGCTGAATATATGGAGCTTTTGTAATTACAATAGTATCTTGTGTTATAAGCTGCTTAACATCTAGCCAATACTTATCAACTAATCCATCTTTAACACCAGAAACTTTTGCAAATATGACAGGAATATTTACTACATCATCAATTGTATTAAAACCTGGTCTATACTTTAATTCTTCGTCCCATAAGATTTTAATTTCTTCATAAGTCGTTTGAAGATTAATTATATTTGCTTTTGCATATTGATTATTCCTATAAAGACCACTGTCATTATACATAATCGTATCCAAATCTCTCTCTGCATTGTATGCTACAGTTTTAAGTCTTACTTGAGAATTGTCCTGTGGATAATTATTTATTGAAAGACTTTCCGAATAATTTACTTCATATAATAAATTATCACTAAGACAACACTTTATATTCAAATCAGGACATAAAATCAATACATCAACTGGTAATCTTGCTAAAAATTTAACAAATAAAGCTTCATTGTCATTCTTACAACCACCCATATATATAAAGCAACTTATCTCTGGCATTTTCCAATTAGAGAATAATTGTGACATATATCGCTTTAGCCAACAAATAATATAAACGGCTTTATTGTTCAGCTTATGTAAATTAGCTTCACACCTTTTAGCTTCATCAAGAATTATATCTACAAATGCCTTGTGCATTATCCTTTCAAGTTCAATATTTGCTGCATATTTTATATTGTTTACAAGCCCTAATATCATATCTTCTTGTTTTAGATAATTGGCTCTCTTAATTTCTGCAATTTCTTGCGTAGTCGGTATTGGTATACTTTGATTTACAATACATAATTTTCTTTTTGAACTTTTAAGTTCATGCTGTAGTGTAAATAATTCATTTTCGTATGTAAGTTTATCTTCTACACCATTCATCCTGCAAAAACAATTGTAAAAAAATCTTTTATCTGTTCCTCGCAGTGTAATACTTTCTTTTATATCATCAAGACCTTTGCCCTTTATCCAAGCATTTGTGCAATTAGTTACTGATGGTTTTATACCATATAGTCTTTCATTATTGATATCATTTTGAATTGTATCTCTTATCATCTTGATACAATACCCTTGCGGAAATGGTTTTGCATTGTCTACTATAAGGTTATCCGATAATACAGAGTTACAATCACTTTTTAGATATCCTTTGTCACCATTATATTGAAGAAGAACAACGTCACAACCTGCATTTGATAAAATTGATATAAGCATTAATTCATAATTACTAATATCTCCCTCGTATAATATTTTAGGAAGATTATTTTCTCCTAGCAGATTTACAATTCTTTCAAACTTATAATATAGCCAACACATAAACTTGATATAAGCATTTTTAAGCATATTCTCGGTCTTGCCTGCTTTACTCATTGAAAGTAAAGAGTTGTATATTGAAGAAGCTACATTTTGCCTTTGATAATCATTCATTCGTGGAAGCCATTTCTTTAAACTATCCGAAATAAATTCTTCTCTCATATAAAAATTCATTCCCATGATTTCATCATAATATGAAAGATTATTCTCTGTAGGATTAGGTATCTTACCTTCAATAACAACACCCCTACGCCTTGCCACATCATAATATTTTTTTATAAATTCACCGACTTCATCAGAATACTGATTAATTCGATAGAAATACACCCCTTTATCTTGTCTGTTATTTAATTCAACAAAATAATCATTAAGGTTACGAAGTTTTTTGTGTTCTAACATACTTCATTTTACCCCTAAATACGTTAATTTGATAAAATAATAGCACATTAAACTTATATTTTCAATACATAATGATATGTTTGCCAGATTTTGTCGTACAATTTTATAATTCAACATTATATATTACAAAAATAAAAAAGTAAGCACAATATTTAATTTATAAAAAATTATTGGGGCTGTCGCATTAACAAAAATTTATATAATATATAGAATCATTTACTAATTAAATATCTATATTTTATATAAAATTTTCTTAGTGCTACAGCCCCAAATATTTCTATATCTTGTATAAGTTTTTGTTAATATGATATCACTTAGTTTATCAATCAATATACTTCTTTATCAATAGCTTATTTTGTCCTTGAGAGTATTCATACTCCATAGTATCCATATTTTTTTTAACCATATATATACCAAGTCCACCTATTTCTCTTTCTTCAGCAGATAGTGTAATATCTGGGTCTTCTTTTTCTAATGGATTATAGGCAACTCCACTGTCAATAAAGGTAATTCCAATAGCTTTAGGATTGTCATACTCCTCAATTCTTACAGTTGCTTTTCCTACTTTATCACCGTAAGCATAGTGAGCAATATTTCCAAATATTTCATCAATAGCTATATCCATTTGCATTTTTACTTTTAATGGGCAATTCACATTATCTAAAATATCATCTACAAAATCCGTTACTTTACTAATATTTTCAACAGTTGCTTCTACAGTAATCTCATTCATAGAATTATCCCCCATTTTTCTTTTGTACTCAAGACAAAGCATCGTTATATCATCAAATTGTTCATTGTCACCTACAAATAAGTCTATATCATTTTTAACAAGCTTTAGAGTTTCATTTGCATCACTTTCAATGCACTTTTCATTTAATACAGCATTAAGTCTATCCATACCATACAATTGCTCTTGCTTATTCATAGCTTCCGTTACGCCATCTGTATATTGAAATATTCTATCTCCTACATTAAGCATAATCTTTTGTTCTTTATACTTTATATTTTCCATTCCTGCAAGAACAAAGCCTGGTCGAGTTTTATATACTTCAAAACCTACACCTTTACGATATATAAATGGTGGCTCATGCCCTGCATTTACATATCTAAACTCACCCGTTACAAGGTCAAGCACACCTTCAAATGCCGTAATAAACATACCATTGTCATTAGCTTCACATAAAATATTATTGACCTTTGTAAATACTTCTCCTAAATCTCTATTAGGTTGTGTATGGTCTTTTATTAATGTCTTGCCAATTACCATGAAAAGAGCTGCTGGAACTCCCTTTCCTGAAACATCTGCTACTACAATTGCAAGATGTCTTTCATCAACCATAAAAAAGTCGTAAAAATCACCACCAACTTCCTTTGCTGGTGTCATAGTTGCATAAATATCTATCTCATCTCTATCTGGAAATGCTGGGAAAATACAAGGTAACATAGACAATTGAATGTGTGTTGCAACATTTAACTCGGTACTTATACGTTCTTTTTCTGATGTAACAGTAGTCAGATTTTCAATATAACTTTCCAATTCTTCAAGCATAATATTAAAAGATGTTCCAAGCTCTTGAATTTCATCTTTTGTATTAATCTCTATCTTTTGTTTTGAAAACTCTCCTGAACTTGTAATACTTGTTGTAAAGATAGCTAGTCTTTCAATTGGATTAATAACTACTTTTCTTACAAACAACATATATAACAAAAGCGCACCACAAATACTACTAAGAGAAATAATTAACATATTATACAAGAAAGAATTAAGATGATTACGAACATCCTGCATATCAAGAATATATTGTATTTCTGCAATTGCATTTCCATTTTCATCTAAAATAGGAGAAACAGAAGTATAATTATATCCATAACTATTATCAGTAACTACTGGTTCATCCGTTCCTTTATTTTGCGCATACAAATTCCAAATCAAGATATATTTTTTCAAATCCACTTCATCATAAGCTGCGTCTTTATAAAGCACATTTGTACCATAAGTTAATTGCGCATATGGGTCATCACCCATTTCCTCTACACAACAATCAATATAAAAAGTCACACTATTTTCGTCAGGAATTACTAATGACAAATATGTAATATCTCCATCTTTTTTTAATGTATTTAACATATTTTCCACTCGACTATATGCTTCACTACTTTGACCACCTTCACTTATAATGGTTCTTACATCTTCTAAATTTAACATTGTTGCAACACTTTTACTTCCACTAGTAATCCTTTGAGCATACATACTTTCAAGATAAGTTTTTGAAGACTTATAACTAAAAAGTGAAATTGTAATTGTAAGAACTGCGCCCAATATTGCTAACGAAATAATAAATTTAGGCAACAACTTTATTTTCATAATAATTCACCCCTTTCCAATATTTTATAATATATAGCTCCATCACATTTACAACGTCCATTGCAAATAGGACATATAAGTTCTTTTTTGTCATACCATACTCTTTTTGAATTAACCAAATAACAAAACCCAAATTTTTTTAAATTCTTTTCCATTGGAATTTCACCATTTTTCTTCCAAAATACTCCAAATGCAATATCTGCTTGTGTATTTTTTAACAGATATTCCAAATACACTTTCATTAAATACTCTGACAACTTACATTTTCTATATTCTGCAAGAACTCCAATTGATTGTAAATTTCCAATAATAAGGTCATCTTTTTTAACTATTTGTTTTAATTTTGACAAGGATTTTTTTGACAATAACTCAGCTTCTCTTAAATTTATTAATTTAAAATAAATATAAGCTACTGCTTTTTTCTGTGGCGTTATCAATAAGAAAAATTGTTGGTTTTGTTGCTTTATAGTCGCTTTAATTATAGATTTTGTATATAAATTTTCTCCCACGCATTTCCCACACAATTGTGTTGCTTGATCAAGATATTCAAGTGTCAATGGAGTTAGTATCAATTCTTCTATGTTCATTAGCCATTCCTCCACAAGTATATATTTTTACTCCCATACAAACTTTTGCTTTTTCGCTTATCATATAATTATGAAGCTTATCAAAGTTTCTAGTCACCCATTCCCAACACTCTTGATAAATATTATTTTCAGGCTCTTGTTCTCTAAGTAACATTAAATCTTCTTTTAAGTAAGAACAAAACGTTGTAAAAATTGCTTCTTTTTTAGAAATTTCATCACCCTTAGCACATATAGTTGAACATCTAAGTCTATAATCTAAATATCCACTTTCATTAAAAAGTTGTGGCAATTCACTACCAAATGTTCGTTTCCCAGAGTATGGGTCATATTCAAGTACTTTAAGAAACTCTTTAAAAATTCCATCTGTATCTGGACTTAAGTAACTTTCTGTATCGTCAGGTTCTATAACAATAATACAACCATCTGGTGCTAAAAATCTTTTAAGTTCCTTTAATACCTTTACGGCATTTTTTAAATGTATTAATAAAAATGAACAATTAATTATATTAAAATACTCTATTTTTTCTGCGCTCATAATATTTGTCAATTTATCAATAAAATCTGATTTTGTAACATCACATGAAAAAAACTTAAAGACTTCATTTCCAAATTTTTTATTAGCTTTTTCGGTCAATTCATCTAAACAATCTAAACCAATAATCTTATCAAAGTTATTTTCAGAAAAACGAGTTTTAGTTTTACTGCCATCATTACAACCAATATCAAGAAGTGTAAGTCCTGTTCTTTTATTTATTATTTCATTGTAAATAGGTTGTTCATACTCTATAAGCAACTGTCTTTGAACTTCTAAACGTTTTAATTCTGTATTATCTAAGTAAACTGAATTTGCCAACTTAATTTTCCTCCTAAATAATTACATATAAGTAATTAAACACTAACTTTCTTTGATAATTATAATACTTAGCTTTTTGTGTAATAAGCTTCATAGCCGCTTTATCAATTTCATCACCATGTAAATCAAACGGATTATATGTATTAACATTATCTCTAATTCTTAAAATATATTCTCCGTTGTTATCAATAAGTTTTACTGACACATAATAATTCTTTTTTGTATTTTTTAATCCAAACTTCATAATATTGATAATTAATTCTTCTACAATTAAATTAATAAAAAAAGAATGTTTATAATCAATATTCCATTCTTCACAAAGTGCTTCAAGATTATTTGCAACTTCTTCCATACTTCCTGCTTCTATTGGATAAAAATGTTCAAACATTTTATTTGTAAAATTATATTTTTCTGCTATATATTTTCTTGAACTTGAAAATATCTTTATTATTAAAATTAATAATAGACATATAATTTCACTAATTAAATATACAAAAGAAAGACCTATTATCCCATTATATAAAATCAAAAAAACTCCAAACAATAACATTAAAATAAAGTTTCTAAGAATTGATAAACAAGAAGCAAGTTTAATTCTTCCAATTGTCTGCCAAAAAGAAATTGTAACAACATTAATTCCAGCTAATATAAAACTTGATACATAAATACGAAAAGCCATAACAGCAATATCAAACGATGTAGTACTTGATAATCCAAAAAACATCAATATTTTTTCTGCAAAAAGCACAAATAACGCCGCAATAATTGTTCCTGCCATTACTACAATTCTAATTCCATCATTATAAACTGCCATCATTCCTTTTTGTTCTTTTTCTCCTGCCAAAATAGAAACAACTGTAGAAGCCGCCGCTCCTGCCCCATCAAATACTGCTGATGAAACAGTGCTAATTGTATACATCACTCCAAATACTGCTACAAAAAAAACACCATTTTCCAAATCATTCTTTAACAGCAAAGTGTTAAATACAAGCATTACTATAGCTTGAAAAATAAAAGCAGAACCCACTCCAAAACCATTACTAATAAATTGCTTTGTTGCATTTATTGTAGGAATACATAAATGAAGTTTTAACAGTGCTTGTTTTCTTGTAAAGTGAATAAGTAAAATAAAACACCCTATTAACTCAGCAATACAAAGAGAAGATGAAGCACCAATAAGTCCCCAATTCAATACCTTCATAAATAAAAGGTCTAAACTTAGATTAGTAATTATAACGCCTATAGAAGCAATAGCTGTCAATTTTGGTTCTCCATCTGTTCTAACGGTTGCTGAAAGAATATGATATAATACAAAAATTGGAGCTGAACAAAATACAACTATTAAATATTTAAGCACCTGAGATAACAACTCTGGTGTAGCACCTAGAAAAATACAAAATGCCTTTCTAAAAATTAAAGATATTATTGATAAAACTATTCCAACTATCAACCCTATACTTAATACATATTTAAAATTTGCATTTGCTTTTTCTATATCTGATGCACCTAAAAACTTTCCAATTAATACATTAGCACCACTTCCTAAAGTAATACCTAAAAGTGCATATATTAAAAACACAGGTGTCGCAATATTTGCAATTGCAAGTCCCTCACTTCCAATAAAATTTCCTACTAATGTTGCATCAATTAATGTAGATATCGTAATTCCCAATGAAGAACAAATTCCCCAAAACAAAAAAGTTCTATATGCGCTTTTAGCATATTTTGTTTCCATATTCTTACTCCACTGTTAAAATATCAATAAATCCTGTCATTTCAAACACTTCCATTACCATATCAGCTACATTAAAAAGACTCATTTCAATACCATTCTTATTTGCATATTTCTGACCATTTAAAAATGCTCTAAGGCCTGCACTAGATACATAAACTACATTTTCTAAATTAATTCTTAATGTTTTTACTGTTGAAAGCTCCTGCATTAATGTTTCTTCAAACTTAGGTGCTGTTGTTGTATCAATTCTTCCTTCTACTTCAATAATCTTTGTTCCATTTTCTTCTTTTACATTAATATTCATTTTTATTTCCTCCATTTGATTTTCTAATTTTTATAATCTAATTCATAAATATTTTGTAAGCAATTCTTTACCAAAACTTCTACAAGCTTTGCATATTGTGATGGCAAATAGCCTGAATTTGCTGAACGACATACTGTTATTAAGCTAGGCTTCCAACTTAATGAGCTTAACCACTTCTCAAATCTGTCTACCCTTTTATGTATTCTTTCTTCATCTGCTTGTTTTTCAAAAACAATTGGTTCTTCATACCTAAGATAAAATCTTCCATCTACAGCTTCTGCTCTTATTAACTTTCTAGGTAAAATTCTAAATGCGTGATAAGGATTATTTATATATTCCTTATATGCTTCTTCTGTAATTTCTAATCTTTTAGGCGGAACTGTTGAAAGTGTATCGTCCCAACAAAAATAATCTAAATCAATATCTAACACAACATTTTCAAGTTGCTCAGTACTTTCAAGACTTCCTTCAAAATATGTAAAAAAACTATACTCGTTATTATTGTCTTTTCGATACTGACTGTGTAAAAATGGAATATACTCTCCTACAGTAAGTGCATTATTTCCTATTCTTCTTATAAATCTATCTTGATGTACAAACTTTTTGGGTACTACTGATTTCATATTGTAGAATTGAGAAAATATCCCTTCATACATCGCTGGCACAATAAAATCGGCAATTCCAAGTTCTTCATAAGTAAACTTTTTTCTTTCTTCTAAACTTGAAAAAGGCTTTGTAAAATCTCTTTTATATCCACCACATTCAAAATCATCATGATGGTCTATATGAAACAGTGTATTTCCTTTTTCATTTATATACTTCTTCTCTATAGCAAGCCCCCAATAATAAAAGGCTTCGTGATGTTCCTGCATACAATATACTGGTATCATATTAAAATTCCTTTTCTCTTTGTTTTATAAGATATTGATATACCATCGGAAATGCTGTAAGAAACCACGCCGCATATTTTTGTGGTGCTTCTACCATATCCTTTGCAAGCCAATCAATATCAACATATTTCATTTCTTCTGCTTCTTCTTTGTTGCAAACAAAACCACCTTTATATTCTCCAACAAAAATATGGTCAAGTTCATATTCAGATAACTCATCAAAAACTTCTCTATATACAAAAGAATTAAGGTGCTTTACATCACAAGAAACTCCTACTTCTTCTAAAAGTCTTCGTTGCACAGCCATTTCTAATTTTTCTCCCACTCTCGGATGTGAGCAACAAGTATTAGCCCACAAGCCTGCTGAATGATATTTATTAGAAGCTCTTTTTTGAATTAAAAGCTTATTTCCATCATATAAAAAGACTGAAAAGGCTCTATGTAATAACCCCTTTTTATGAACTTCCAGCTTATATCCTTGTCCTATTTGTTCATCACGATAATTAACTAATATCAAACAATCTTCTGCCATAAACTAATTCCTTTCTATTTTCCAATAGCACAACCATCCTCGCCCATATAAATTTCTTTATTCATTTTCCAATTTACTGCTACACATGGAAGACAGTAATTTTTATATGTACAACTATTGCAAGGTTCTTTTTTGTTATCCTCTATCTGTCTAATTTGTTTTAAAACATTTGAATTCTCCCAATACTGCCTTATTGTGTCAAAATCTTCTTTAATTTCTAAATGTCTACAAGGTGTTAGCTTACCATCTACACTTACACTAATACCGTCACGCCCTGCTCCACACCCTTTTGATATACCTTGATTTAGATTTGTAAAAAAGCGTTTTCCTAATACTGCTTTTAACTGTGAAAAACACTCCTCAACTTCTATATTAACAATGCCTTTATATTCTTTAATACATTTTGCTATTTCATAAATTTGCACTACACTAGGTACACTTTTGCGTTGATTTTTAGCATCTGGTTTAAATACCATAACTACAAGCCCACACACATTATACTTTTCTGCTAACTTAATCATCTCTTTAAAGTCACTAGCATTGTTAGAGTGCATTACCCAATTAATATAAGTTTTTTTGTAATTCATGTTTTTAAGTATTTGCAATGTATTAATTGCTAATTCATAGCCATCTCTAGTTTTTTTATTAATTTCTTTTGTACTTCCATTTAAAGAAATGCAAATTTCCGAAACTCCACTTTCAATTAATCGCTCTAACTTTTCTTTATCTACTCCAAACCCAGAAAGTGCAATATTAGTTTCCATTCCAAAATCACTACTTACTTTTATTAACTTTTCTAAATCAGGATAAATAATAGTTTCTCCACCGCTTAAATTTATTGTCTTAACATTATTTTTTGAAGCTTCTTTAAGCCAATACAATGCTGTATCAAATTCCATATCTTTTCCACCCAATAATTCACAATAACACTGTGGACAGTGTAGTGGACACCTTGTCGTCAACTCCAAATTCATAAGCATTGGTGTATCATACGCCCTAAAGTCAGCACAATAACACACACTTCCTTGTCTCAAATACGCCTTTGCTTTTAAAGGCTTACTTTCCATAAAAGGTATTTTAAAATGTGATATATCATTTTGTATAAATGGCGTATGACTTGGAAATCTATTTATAAACTTAAGTACATCTTCTTTTTTATCTCTAGTACATAAGCTAACATTTTCTAATGCTTCAAGAAATTCTTTTACAACTTTACTTTTTTTGCTTGTTGTTCCAAAATTAATTCCTATTTTTTTTGATATTCCATTTTCTAAAATATCAAAATCTAAAATGAACTTCTTTTTATCACTATAATCTTCCCATTTGGCTAAAAACTCATCAAGCTTTTGTGTATCTCCCTGCCAACTAAGCTCTTTTAAGTAAATTATGATATCTTCTCTTGTCATATCTTCTGTAAATAAACGTATTCTATCTAATTCCATTCTTCCATTCATACTTCCCAATTGAAAAAGTCGGTCACATTTTCCTTCTAGCTTTGCTACACAAATTTCAAGCATATCTCTTAATCTCTCAACTCTTTCACGCCCTGTTAGCTTAACAAGTACATTGTTATAAAATTCACTATTATCCTTTCCTGTCAATACATTGGAAGCATCTATAAAATAACAAGCAGGAATATCTTCTTCTCCACAACCTTTTCCATCTAACTCATACCAATATTCTGTTACTTGTAAAGAGCTTACATCTTTTCGTATAGAATAATCACAACCTGTTACTTCTTCTGATAAACACACTTCTAAGATTGTTTCTTGTGTTTCAATATCCCCATATAATCTTTCTACATTTTTTAACTTGTCTATATCTTCTTTTGAAAAAAGTGCAGGATACTGACTCTTTCTAAAATAATTTAAATAATCTTTTACCATTATACCCATATATGCAATTCTCCATAAAAAAACATTTATATATTAATACAACTAAAAAACGCACCGTGTTACACTTTTTTATAATTTTTTGATATTTTTTGTAACACTTTGCCTATTTCGGTTGTATAAATATTTGTATGAAAATCATGTACATAATTTTAGAAAGGAGTTACATATATGAACGAACAACAAATCAAAGAAATTTTTTCTGATGAATCTTTTGTCAATTCTATTTTAGAAATGGAAACACCGCAAGATGTCCAAAAAGCACTTTCCGAAAAAGGTCTTGATTTAAGTCTTGAAGAAATTAACACTATTCAAAACACTCTGATTAATAATGACAATGAAGGTGAATTGTCAGAAGATGACCTTGAAAATGTCGCTGGTGGAGTTGCTGTTACTACTGTTATTTGTGGTTTAATTATTGGTGCTGCTGCTGCCTCTGGTACTTTCCAATTAGGAAAAGCTATTCATAATTGGACTAGAAGACGTTGGTAATTTATAGAAAGGAGAATTAATTATTATGAATGAAGAATTATTAAAAGAAGTTCTTTCTGACGAAGCTTTTGCCAAATCATTAATAGAAATGGAAACACCCGAAGACGTTCAAACTGCCTTAAAAGAAAAAGGTGTTGACCTTAGTATTGAAGATATTAAAGCAATTCAAAATATTCTTGTTAATCAAGAAGATGGAGAATTATCAGAAGACGACCTTGAAAATGTTGCTGGTGGTAGTTTAACTATCATGGCAGCACTTGGTATTGCAAGTATCATTGGTGCTGCTGTTGGCGGTACTATCAAACTTGGAAACAGCGTCAACAATTGGACTAGAAGACGTTGGTAATTTTATAATTAATTAGAATAGGAGGAGACACTATGAATGAAAAATTAGACGAATTATTAAAAGATGAAGCATTTATTGAAAAATTATTAAATCAAGAAAACGACACAGATGTACAAGCACTTCTTGCTGAAAATGGTATTGAACTTACACTTTCTGATATTTCAGCTATTAAGTCAGGTATCGAAGCACGTTTATCTGACAATGAAGAATTATCAGAAGACGACCTTGAAAACGTTGCTGGCGGTGTTGACGTTGATAAAATTATCACAGGTGTTGTTGATGGTATTTGTAAACTCGGTGACGCAGTTCACAAATGGACTAGAAGACGTTGGTAATCAACATATCTTTCAAAATATCATCAATATTCATTTTATCCACTAAAAATAATAAATGAGTCAAGTTTTATTTTCTTGACTCATTTATTTTAATTTACGCAAACAACAAACTATTTATAAACAAAATATTATAACTGCCTTACAGCTAAATCATAAAATCTGCCTTTTTTATCCATTAATTCTTTATAGCTTCCTTGTTCTACAACTGTTCCTTTTTCAAGTACAAATATCCTATCACAGTTCATAACTGTACTAAGTCTATGTGCAATGACAACTCTTGTTGCTTTAAGTCTTTCAAGACTTTCACATACCATAGCTTGTGTAACATTATCTAATGCTGATGTCGCTTCATCAAAATAAATAATCTTAGGATTACCAACTATAGCACGAGCAATTAAAATACGTTGTTGTTGTCCTCCTGATATCGTTCCACTATCTTCTGATAAAACAGTATGTAATCCCATCGGCATTTGATTAATATCATCTTCTAAACCAACGGCTTTTACAACCTTTTTAACCTGCTCTAGTTTTGTACCAGGTGCTGTAATTGTGATATTTTCAAATATACTTCCACTTATTAATTTGCCATCTTGAAGAACAACTCCAAACTTTTTACGAAGTTCTCTCTTATCCATACTATCAATGTCTTTTCCGTCATAGTAAATCTTACCGACATCTGGTTTTTCAAAACCTAACAATAACTTTAAAAGTGTTGACTTACCACTTCCAGACGAGCCAACAATGCCAATATATTCTCCTGCTTTAATGTGCATAGAAACATCATTTAATATAACTCCTGAGGCTTCATTATAAGAAAATGTTAAGTTATTAACTTCAATATCTCCTGTAAGAGTACCTGGCATTACCATATCTTCATCAAATTCTGAAAGTGTTTGTAATATTGGTTTACATCTGTCATATGCTGGCTTTATATCATTTACTTGCAATATAGAAGATACAATCTGAAGCATAGCTCCTGAAAAAGAACCAAATGCTGCACTAAAACCCATAAAAGCACCTACTGATAATTTCATACTATTTTTTATCATAAGATAATAAAGCACAATAGAAAATACAGTATTCATTGCCCCTACTAATGTATTAACAGCAACTGTCATTTTCTCTTTTCTTATATTGATTTTTCTTGACTTAGTATATGTCTTTAGATACTCATATAATGCCCTGTTTTCCACTCCTGCTATTCTTATTTTTGAAATTCCATTTAAAAACTGATACATTACAGAACTTGTTTTACTATCTAATTCCATTTTCTTTACTTCATATTTTGTTTGTAAAATTCCTATCCACATAATAACAAGCATACATATAAGCAACATAACTAATGATACACTCGTCAACTTTTTAGAATATTGAAACATTCTCCATAAATAAAGCAATGAGAAAACAGCACTTAAAATTGTCTTAATCGCTACATCTGCTATTGTATTATATATCTGAGAAATTCCCATTGCTCTTTGTGCTAACTCTGCTGAGTCATACTTGCGAAAGAAACTCTCTGGAAGATTAAACAATCTATCATAAGTAGCACTTTGAACAGCATATTCCATTGCGTTCATACTTCTAAAAGCCGCCAAATTTTTTACTATTGTAAATGTTACATTTCCTATAGTACATGCTAGAATTACACAACTTATCTGTACAAGTCCTGTCTTATTTCCCATAGGTATAAATTTATCATATAACTGTTCATTTATAAACGGTATTAACAAACCAATAAGAGTTCCTAAAAGTGCTAGTAAAATAAACCTAACAATATCACTCTTGTAAACATTTTTCATACCAAAGAAAAATAAATCTTTAGCTTTTAATTCTTTATTTGGAAATGGACGATATAGCATATCTGCTTTTACTTCTAACTGCTGCGCATATTCTTCATCTATAATACAACTAGTTTGTCTTTGAGCATCATATGCCATATATTTTTTAGGGCTTATTGGAACACAAGCAATCGGCTGATGTCCGTCTTTTCTATATGCTAAAATAGGTCCACTATCTCGCTTATACCATTTTGGTTCTAACACTACCTCTCTAACAATAAAATGAGATATTCTAGCAATATCAGCTACTGTAAAACGTCTTCCACAACTATCTTGAATTTTATCTAAGCTTGCTATTTGTATATCGGATTTATTACATAAATAAGCAACCCCATCATAAATTCTATTTCCCGATTGTGATATAACACGATTTTCTTTTTTTCTTTGAAATAATCCATAAATTATATTAAGACTTTTTTCATAAGTGTTTTTTTGCTCTCTTGCCGTAGCATATATATAGCCTTCTTCTTTAATTATATTGATATTATATTTTTCAATTAACTGTTCGTCATACTCTTGTATATCAAATAATTTTATTTGTACTTTTAAAGCAAATGTATTTTTAATTTCTTCATTTTGTTTTTCATCACATACCTTAATAACGGCTTTATCTAACGCAACAAGTCCTATTCTCCATACACCAAGTACTTCATCATCTTTTGTGAAAGCTGGTATTTTTTCTCCGGGTGTCATTTCTGCAATAAGCTGTCTTCTTCCGGGTATACCATTTGTATATGGAAATAAATATACCAACACATGACCTTCCATTACTTGATAAACCGTCATATTATCTTGTGTAATATGTATTTGCCCACCTTGTATTTTTATATAATCCATACGACTTTTCTCCTAGATATTCTGTATAAGTCTTTGATAGTGACCTTCCTTGCTTGCTAATTCTGTATGTGTTCCCCTTTGTACAATCTTACCTCTCTCCATTACAATAATCTCATCGCAATCACGAATAGCCGATAACCTATGAGCAACTATTAAACAAGTACAACCACGTCGCTTAATATTATCTATAATTTCTTTTTCTACAATAGGGTCTAATGCGCTAGTTGCTTCATCCATAATTAATATACTAGGATTAGTAACTAAGGCTCTTGCTATTTCAAGTCGTTGTCTTTGACCACCTGACAGATTAGTACCACCTTCTGACAATACAAAATCATAGGCTCCCGGTTTTGATGTAATTACCTCATGTATACAAGCATCTTTTGCAGCTTTTACAATATCCTCATCAAGTACATTTCTATTCCACATAGTCAAGTTATCTCTTATCGTGCCAGAAAATAATGTAATGCTTTGGCTTACTGTTGATACACTAGAAGACATTATCTCTTTTGGTATCTGTCTGCTATTTATATTATCCATTAACACTTCACCAGACCATGGCATATATAACCCACTTACAATCTTTGATACAGTAGATTTGCCACAACCAGAAGCTCCCACAAAGGCAATCGAACTTCCACATGGTAAATAAAAGTTAAAATCTTCAACTAATGGCTTTTCTAAAATACTATATCCAAATGATATATTTTTTAATTCGATTTCACCTGTTAATTTCGTTGTCATCGTAACTACTTCCTGTTTTGAAAACTTCTCATCTTCTTCGTATTTCATTATATCTTCTACACGACTCATATCAGCCTTTAATGTCTGTATCTTTTGTATAAAACCAACTAATTGATTGACTGGCTCTGTAAATGAACTAAGAAGACTTGTATACGCAACTAACATACCAGCCGTCATGTTTCCATTTATAACTAATATACCGCCCACCATCATTACTACTATATTACTAATTTCACCTGCCACTTCCGGAATTGCATTTAATATCTGTTGTCTTTTTCCTAGTTGTTGTTCTAATAAAATGGTTTTTGCATAATATCCTTGTATTCTTCCTACATATTCATTTTCTGCACCAGATGCTTTTAATGTACTTGTAATATTTAAACCAGCAAATACAGAACCTATCATCTTACCCTGGTCTTGCTGCATCTTCATAGTATCATTTGCAATAGATGTTGAACTAAATTTAACTATAAACAAGTTAAATACAACACTTGCAATACCAATTAATGTAAGCAACGGACTATATGTTAATAATAAAATCAAATAAAACATAGCAACTATGATATTAAGAACTGTTTCTCCCAAATCTCCCGCAAGAAATGTACTTACATTATTATTATTTTCAACACGTTCTGCCAAATCTCCTGAATATCTCTGGTCAAAAAAGCTCATTGGCAAACGAAACAGATGTGAAAGAAACTCATGTGCTGAAATAAGTGCCATTTTATTTTGTAATTTTTCAAGCAAAATACCACGATAAAAAGTAAGTAATGCTTGAAACAATACTGTAAAACACATTATAGTTAAAAAAGCTGTTATCCACTTTGTATTTCCACCTAACAAAATGTCATCAATAAAAACTTGTGAAAATACAGGTATAACTAATCCCGGAAATACAAGACATAGACCTATTGCAACTAAAGCAAATATAGATGTATATTGTCCTTTAAGTCGTCTCTTTACAAAGCTAAGTAATGTTCTTTTCTGTCTGATTTTTTCAAACTTTTCAGTTATTTCAAATGTTAAAACAATACCTGTAAAACAATCATCAATTTCTTCTAATGTTAGTTTCCTTCTACCCATAGCTGGGTCATTAATATATGCAAACTTTCCTTTTACACCTTCCCATACAACAAAGTGATTAAAGTTCCAATGAATAATACAAGGTGGTTTGCATTTTAATAAATTATCAAGGCTTTTCCTATAGCCCTTTGCTTCTAGTCCAAATTTTCTAGCAGCTCTTAAAATATTTTTAGCATTACACCCATCTCTTGAAACACCGGTTTCTATACGCAACTGTTCCAATGCCATGTGTCTTCCATAGTATCCCATAATCATAGATAGTGACGCAGCACCACATTCTGTAGCTTCCATCTGATAGACAGTTGGTGTTTTTGCATATTTTTTCTCCATCTGTTCACCTTCTTTCTGCTACTGTGCATTGGTATCTGTCTTTATTGTAAGTTTTTCTTTTATGTAAGGTATTAACATAGTAATTGGAGCTTTTTCTTCTAATACAACACTTGCTTCTACTAATGTTCCCTCTAATAACATAACATCTTTACCTTTTGAACTTGACCAATAATAACCACTACTTGTATTATCATCCTCTTTTAATTCACATGTAACTGCTATAACTGGACCATCATTTAAAAATGTTTCTACTAAAGTATCATTTCCCAACTGAGTACGAAGACTTTCTGTAGATGTAACGTAATTATCTACATTTACTACTGTTGCTGTCATGTGACCATACTCTTGTTTATTTACAGTTGTCGGATACACAAGTACTTCCATTCCCTTTGTAATCTTTTTTCCTGAATTTAATGATACATAACAAACTATAACATTATCTTCACTATTTCCTTGTTGTACTTTAATCAATTCACTTCCTTGATTTACAGCACTTCCTTGAACTACACTAATATCTGATACTTTACCATCTACACTAGATACAATTGCACATTTTTCTAATTGCTCTTTATATTGTTCACATTCAATATTAAGCTGGTCAATGATAGATGCTTTTGTTGCTTCAAATTGACTATAAATGGTCGTAGTCTGTCGTTCTATTGTTCTTGTATCACTGTCTACTTGCACTTCCATTTGAGCTAATGAGTCAAGCAAACTATTAAGCTTTGTCTGCTCTGTTGTATAATTATTTAATGCTACATTATATTCATTAGATAATTGAGCTTGATTACTTTGTGCTGTTCCTAATTCATTAATTTTATTCAGATAACTACTCTTTATATTTTCATAATCTTTGCTTATATTTTCTTTTTGACTGTTATAATTGTCTACATCTTTTTGATAATTATTTTTTGTGTCTTCTGCTGAAGATAATTCTAATTTATACTGTGATATAGATACCTGTAGCTCCGATTTAGCACTTTCATTCTCACTAATACAATTTTGATAATTTGTGACAGCTTGTATATATGCTTCTACTTGTACATTTAAGTTAAAAGGCTCATCTCTGTAAATATCTAAAGCTGTCATATCTATAGGTTCTGTTCCACCTATATTTTTATATGCTTCTTCAAGCTCATTTAACTTTGTATCAACAATATCTTTTAAAGCATTTTCTTTTGCAACAAGCTTGTTATAATTATCTAAAGCCGTTTGATATTGATTTAAGGCTTGATTATATGCCACTTTTGCTTGGTCTAGATTACTATATGCTGTTTCTAAATATCCACTTGCATTAGATAACTTGCTTTGTGCTTCTGTGTATTCTAATTGCTCATTAGTGCTATCTCCAATATTTAAACTGTTGTAATAATTTAATTCTGCATTTCTCATATTTTGTTCTGCTTGATTTGTTATCTGTCTTTGCTCAGATACTTTATTAGAATACAGCTCTAATAGTTCTTGATTTTGGTATAAGTTCTGGTCAAGTGTAAGCATTTGAGATTTAATTTCTACCAAACTTTTATTATCCGCAGTAATTACATCAGCTTCTGAGTCCATAGTGATACTTTCTACATTTTTAATTCTGTAGTCATAACTTGTTATTTTTTGCTCTAAATCATCTTTGTTTAAATAAGCTATAACTTCACCTTTCTTTATCTCATCACCCTCATTGACTTCTATATTTTCTATAATTCCAGCCATTTCAGAATATACAGAATATATTCCACCATTATTTACATAAATACCTTGTGTTTCTACGTTTACTGGAAGTCGACCTAATATAGACCATATTAATGCTACAACAATAACTAATCCTGCACCTGACAATGCCATCCAAAAAGAAGGCGGTGTAATTACAATCATCTTATCTAATTGCTCTGGCGATGACAATTTCTCTAAAGATGTTTTTCTAAATAAATCTGCCATACTTTCCCTCCTAATAAGTAAATTCTGTATTTAATTTGCTTTTTAATGTACTTAGTGTTCTTTTTAAAATTATTCTTACATTTCCTGATGAAATATCTAAGTTATTCCCTATTTCTTTTGATGTCATATCACCATAATATTTCATTAAAATCACGTTTCTATTGCGCTCAGGCAAATCCCATATAAGCTTTTGTAATACTATATACCATTCTTTTTGTTCTAATAAATCATCACTTATAAAGACAGGTTCTATATTCATTTCAGACATACAATCAATGCTATACTCTAATTTTTTTCTGCTTTTGTAATAATTTTTCAAACGATTACATGATATTGCATATAGCCATGTTAAAATAAAACTTTTACTTTCATCATATCTATGTAAATTTTTATACACAGCAACAAAAACATCACTTGTCAAATCTTCTGCCAATTCTATATTGCATACTTTATAATAAATAAATTTATATATTTTCTCATAGTAATCACAATATATTTCTTCAAAATATTCATCTTTATTCATTATGTTACATATCCTCTCTTCCTGTCAGTCAAACAGATATAATCTGCTTTACAACCTGTTCATAATACTATTACTGATATGCAGTTTATCTATAAAACTTGCACCTACTTAATAGTGTTAAAAATAATTGTTTTTTCTGTCTTTTCGTAACGCAAATAGTAATTAATAAATATACTGTATTACTAATTTTTTATACAACTATACTTCTATCTTTATTTTACGTCTTGTAAATTTATGGTACAAGTTACACTTCACACCCATTTACATACACTTTACGAATTGTGTCACATTTCATCACTTTTTCTGATATAATATCAAGTGAAAAATTAGCTTTACAGTTTTAGACTTTTTATTTAAGGAGATTTTTAAATATTATGAAAATTGCAATCTGTGAAGATAAACAACAAGATTATGACACTCTTTTATCTATGATTATAAATTTTTTAGATGAGCATAATATGAAAGCTGATATTTCTTCTTTTACATGTGGAGAAGATTTTATCAATGCACACATACATAATCCCTATGATATTGTTTTTATGGATATTTATTTACCTGGAATTAATGGCATTGAAACAATTGCCAAGATAAGAAAAAAAGAACCTGTTCAGTTTGTCTTTACTACAACAAGCAATGAATATGCTATAGAAGCCTTTAACTTAAATGCGGCACATTATATTTTAAAACCAATAACTCCAAATGCTATATCAGAAGCAATGGCTAGATGTCTTTCTAGAAAAGGGAATAAATATTCAGAACAACTTGATATAAAAACAAACTGTGGAGTTGTATCTATACCAATTGAAAATATTGTATATATTGAAGTTTTAAATAAGATATGTTGTATCTATACGGAAAAAAGTTGCTATCAAACATATTCTTCACTCAACGAAATGTTTGAAATGCTATCTGACAATATTTTTATGAAGGCGCAACGCAGTTTTATTGTAAATATGAACTTTATTGAGTTATTCTATTTTGACCATATCGTTTTAGCAAATGGAAAAGATATTGTTCTTTCAAGAAGTAATCGTACTGAGCTGAAAAATCAATACCAACAATTTTTATTTAGATTAGCAAGGAGGGGTGAAATTTGATATTTTTAAGACTTTTTATAGGCTGTCTTTCACAGCTTTTGCCATTCTGTTATCTTTGTTTTTATCCTTTTCACAATTGTTTTCGTTTTTCAAATAAGAAAGCAAAACCAATTGCATACATTATTGTTTTAATATCCTCTTTAGTATTTTCTATAACAGGTACTTATATTTCAACAATACTTAACAAAAATCATTTTTTATTTCAAATGGTAAATATAATTTTTATGTTTTGCCTATTGCCATGTATATTTTATTACTTCTACATTATTAAAGATTTTTGGCAAAAAAAATTATTTATTTTTACATTTACAATTACAAGTGCATTAACTATAATTTCTATTTGTAATATGTTAAGTACTTTGGTTTATTTAGATAAGCAAAGCACATCAGATGGTCTTCCTTATAGGGGATATACTACCTTAATTATAATTACTGTAACTGCTGTAATTTTACCATTTCTAATATTATTACTTAAAAAAGTGTATCTCCCAATAAAAGATGAGTTAAATAAATCAGAATGTGGACAGCTTTCTATTTTATCTTGTTTTTTATTTATTGTACTTGCAAGTGGACTTTCCTTTATTAATTTCAATTATTTATTTGAAAATCCAATGACCTTATTTTTATTTTTTTCATTGATATTATCTGTATTTATTATTTATTTTCTTTACTTTAAAATATATTTCTCTGTTCATGAAAAATACATTGCAGAAAACAAATATATTAAAATACAATATGATATGCAGCTTCTCAATGAACAATATCAACAATTTAATCAAAAGATTGAAGCTAGTAGAAAGATAAAACACGATTTTAAACATCATATAATTACAATACAAAGTTACTTAGATAAAAATGAAATAGACAAAGCCCAAAATTATATACAACAATATCTTAAAGACATACAGCAGTACGATTTGCTTAAATTTTGTGACCATCAGGTTATTAACATATTAGTAAGCTACTATTACACATTAGCAAAGGAACAACAAATAGATTTTGTAAGCCATATAAACATTCCAACCGAAATACCTATAGCAAATTCAGATATTTCTGTTCTATTAGGAAATCTTTTAGAAAATGCTATTACCGCTGCAAATCTATCTAACAATGCAACACGCCATATATATCTAAATATTATGTGTCATCGCAAAATGCTTGCAATTACTGTTGATAATAGTTTCAATGGCAATATTCAACAAAATGAACAGGGCGAATATATCTCCACAAAACAAAATCATACGGGAATTGGGTTAAAAAGTATTACAGATATTGCCCAAAAATACAATGGTGATGTTCAATTCACACATGACAATGATGAATTTCATGCTCAGGTTATGATTGCGTTGATAAATAATGATGGTATGTAAAATAAAGAGAACAATTTCTAAAATATGATTAGACATTGTTCTCTTTACTTTTTCTATGTATTACTAAACTCCTTCAAGTTTTGTATAAATATAAAATCCACAAGTACATCAATAAACTTTTCTTCCATATTCAATAAATAACTGTATAGCTTGACCAAGTGTTTGTTTATCCGCCTTTGTATTTTTTTCTAACATGTGATTGAAATCATTTCGTTCATTTTTTAACAATTTATATAACAAAAGCATATCCATAATATCATCAAATTTATTATCATCTACATTCACAAATAACTTATTTTCTTCAATATCATCAATATTAATATCAATCTCATTGTTAGGAAAACCATCTTTATATTTATCTTTTCTAGCGTGTTTAAATTTATATCTTTTTTTAATATTATTTATAATTTTATTACCTTCAACAACATACATTATAGACTTCCATTTAAAACACTCATACACAATCTGGCTTATTACAATATTATCATCTTTTTCATATTCTTTTCCTAATTTCTCTTTCATTTTTTCCAAAGTATTAATATCTATATTAACGTGAGTTCGACAAAAACACCTATGCAGAAATGGTAGTACCTAACTGTATAG
>URYE01000035.1 GCA_900551945.1 uncultured Eubacterium sp.
CATTGCGCATTTATCACGAGGAAAGCGAGCGCATTGCCGTGTCGCTTTCCTCTGCCGAGAAAAAGGCGATTGCCGATTTCGCACCCTGACAAAGAGAGGAGCCAAGATGTACGAATTTCGCCCGCAAAGGGGCAATCATACGGCGGGCAAAGTGGTTTTTTGCCTGTTTCTCGCCACTGCGGTGTGCCTGATCGGCTCCGCGCTGGTGCCGCGTTACCCGGTGATTTTACAGGCGCTGGGATTGATTTTTCTGGTGCCGATTATTCAGATTACGGTGCGGTATATGCTCTCGCGGTATCTCTACCGGTTGCGGGTAAACGAGAACGGAGAGGCGGATTTTGAAATTTTTCTTTACCGGGGCGGAAAGCAGATGCAACTGGTTTGCTGCATCGGGTTAAATGAAATTACCGCCGCACGGGAGCTGAGTGAGGAGAACCGCAAGCCGCCGCATAAGATCAAGCGGTATCACTATCACCCGGATATGGCGCCGGCGAAAGGGCTGGTGCTCTCCGTCACCAATGGGGACGGGGATTGTGACCATTGGGGACGGAGTCAATAACATTTAGTTAAGCTTTTTTCATCATAGTATGAACCTATTGAAGTTCTCTTCCCTAAGCTTTTAAAAAGTATTATTATCATAAAAGTAGATGATTTTTATAAGAAAATATTTTTAGCTTAACACTTACTGCGCAAATCAGAAAGCACCTTTTCAAAATAATCTGGCAATGGGGCTTCAAACTCAATATATTTATTAGTTCTAGGGTGAATAAATCCAAGCACTCTTGCATGAAGTGTCTGTCCTTGAAGCTTATATGGCGATTTTGCTGACGAATACACTTCATCGCCAAGCAAAGCATGACCTATACTTGCCATATGCACTCTTATTTGATGAGTTCTTCCCGTTTCTAATTGACATTCTATATAAGAATATTTTCCTAGATTTTCAATGACATGATAGTGAGTTACTGCCCTTCTGCCATTTTTATTATCTATTGCCATTTTCTTTCTATTAACTGTACTTCTGCCAATTGGTGCATCAACAGTTCCATCTTGTTCCTTAATAGCATTGTATACTATTGCATTATATTTTCTCGTAATAGAATGAACGCTTAACTGCTGTGCTATGCTATTATGGCTAAAATCATTTTTACAAACAACAAGCACGCCTGTTGTATCCATATCTATTCTATGCACAATCCCAGGTCTTAATACTCCATTTATCCCAGAAAGATTGTCCTTACAATGATACATAAGTGCATTTACAAGTGTACCTGAATAATGCCCTGCCGCAGGGTGTACAACCATTCCCTTTGGTTTATTAATAACAATAATATCATCATCTTCATATAAAATATCAAGCGGAATATTTTCAGCTTCTATCTGTGGTTCAATAAGCTTAGGAATATTAATATCTATATTGTCAGATGTATTAACATTATAATTAGGCTTTACACTTTTGCCATTAACTGTTACACTTTTTTCTTTTATAAGCTTTTGAATAAATGACCTTGAATAACCTTCTGTTTCATCAGCAATATACTTGTCAAGCCTTGTGTTTTTATCACTTTCATCAACAACTATATGAAGAATATTTCCTTGATTATCATTTAATGTTTCCATGTCTATTTAAACTACTCCATTTCTGACTACTCCCACAGCAAGCTGTGGCTAAAGCTTTATTTATTTTTTAAAAATGAAAATTCTTCTTCTTTGTATACAAATAATATTAATATAGCAAATACAATAACTGATACAGTTACATAAATATCTGCAACATTAAAAATAGGGAAATTAATCAACTTAAAATATATAAAATCCCTAACATATCCAAGATACAGACGGTCAATAAAATTACCTATTGCACCCGCGCTTAATATTATAAGTACTATCCTTAATGGTAACATTCTTTTATTATGTGGCATTTTTGCACTCACATATATAATCAGTGCTACAATTACAACTGTAAGCACAAGAAAAAATATTCTTGCTCCACTCATTACGCCCCATGCTGCACCTTTATTTTCAAGGTAATAAAATTCAAATACTCCACTTATTATTTCAAATGGTGCTTTTCCCTTAAGTGCATCAACCGCCATAACTTTTGTAATTTGGTCTATAAATGTAAGCACAACTACACCAACAAGGTATATAATAATTGAACTTATGCGTTTTTTTTGCATTATATCCCCCTATTACTTTACTACAAGCTTCAATGCTTCTCTCATTTCATCGTCTGTCACAGTCTTATCAATATAAGCTGTACCAATCTTACCAAGTAAAATAAACTTAATCTTACCTGCGTCCATTTTCTTGTCATTCTTTGAAACTTTTATTACATCTTCGATATCAATTCCTGTCACCGTTGTAGGGAAATCATATTTTTTAAATGTATCAATCGCCTTGTCAAATTCTTCATCACTGATAAGATGTCTTTTTCTTGATATATCAAGGGCGGCAATCATTCCAAGTACAACACACTCTCCATGATATAATTCAAAGTTTTTAAGCTTCTCTATGGCATGACCTAGTGTATGTCCAAAATTAAGCAATGCTCTATCGCCTTTTTCTGTAGGGTCTAATTCAACAACTTTGCGCTTAATGTTACAGCTTACAGCAATCATTTGCTCTAAAGCATTATAATCTCTTGTCTTTATACGTTCGCTATTGTCAACAAGCCAATTGTAATATTCACTGTCTTTTATGAAGCCATGCTTTATTATCTCTCCAAAACCAGAGTTGAATAATCTATCACTAAGACTATTAAGCACTGAAATATTCATATATACAAGACGTGGCTGATGAAATGCTCCAACCATATTTTTATAAGCTCTAAAATCAACACCTGTCTTTCCACCGATACTTGAATCCACTTGTGCAAGAAGTGATGTTGGTATCTGAATAAAATCAATACCACGAAGATATGTTGCTGCTGTAAAGCCTGTAAGGTCACCAACTACACCTCCACCAAGCGCAACTAACATATCTTTTCTGTCAAACTTATTGTTTATAAGAAATTCATATACATCTTCTACTGTATTAAGGTTCTTATTCTGCTCTCCTGCTTCAAATGTAAAGACATATACTGTATTACCTGTTTTTTCAAGTTCTTCCTTCACACTATCAGCATAAAGCTTTCCAACATTGCTATCTGTTACTATACAAAGCTTTCTTCCACTTATTGCCAATTGTGATACTTTTTGTGAAAGTTTAGAAAAATCTCTTTCTATAACAATATCATATATAGGTCTTTCATCATAATGAACTGTAATTAATTCTGACATAATATTTTACTACAAAGAATACTTGTAGCCTCTCCTTTCTTTGTTATGAAGCTGATATTTCAATCTGCTTTTATATTTACTTATAATATCAATAAATATCTAATTATGGAACTTATGCAAAAACATACTTTGGCTCGTTGTTTGCGTAAATTCAAATGTTGCCACCTGTGTGCAAATCTGCAATCACAGGTGGCAATCAAGTACTTAACTAAAATAATACTATTAAAAATAAATAGTATTAAAGCTTTTGTTCTGTCTTGCTAAAAGCTGCAAGGTCTATACCACCTGCTACAAGCTCAGGAATATCTCCTGAAATATCAACGTTAGGTGGTGTCACTAAAAATATGTAATTAGTAATCTTTTGTAAGTTACCTCGCATAGCATAACATGAACCTGCCGAATAATCTATTAATCTTTGTGCTACATCTACTTGAATACCTTCAAGATTAAGCACAACTGCTTTGCCTGTTAATAACGTATCTGTTATTTCACTGGCATCTTCCATAGACTCGGGGCGAATAACAACAACTTCCAAACCTCTATGTCCTCCTGTTTTAATAGGTACTACCTTGCCCTTACGGGTCTTTTCTGATGATTTACCATAGTCATCTAAGTCTAAGTCATCTTCTTTGTATTTTTTGCCACTCTGAAACGGTTTCTTCTTTGAATATGACTTATCATCATCATCGTATTCGTCATCATACTCATCATCATAGTCATCGTCGTATTCGTAGTCATCATCATAATTAAACTTAAAAACGTTTTTTACACCATCAATAATACTCATTTTAATCTCCTAATTATATATTATAATTTCGGGCTCCAAAAATAGCTGTCCCCACTCTCACAATAGTAGCGCCTTCCTCAATAGCTACTATATAATCGTTTGTCATACCCATTGACAAAATACCCATATCAACATTATCAATGTTTTTTGACTGTATGTCAACAGATAATTGCTTTAATTGTCTAAAATATTTACGATTATCTTCTGAATTTTCAACGAATGGCGCACTTGTCATAAGTCCTTTTATTGCTATGTTAGGTAATTTTGCCATTTCTTTAATGTCTTCATAAGCACTTTCTACAGTTATTCCGAACTTATTTTCTTCCATTCCAACATTGACTTCAATAAGAATATCTACAGTTACATCTTTCTTTACCGCCTCTTTACTTATAGCTTCTGCAAGTCTTATTGAATCTACTGAATGTATCATTGCAACTTTTCCTACAATATACTTAACTTTGTTTCTTTGTAAATGTCCAATCATATGCCAGTTAATATCATCACTCAGCTTGTCAACTTTATCACAAAGCTCCTGAACATAATTCTCACCAAAACTTCTTATGCCCAAGTCATACAACTCCTGTATCATCTCAACTGGCTTTGTCTTACTTACTGGTAATAATAAGACATCTTTAGGATTTCTTCCTGATTTTTCACATGCCTTTTCAATATTTTTTCTTACAGCTTCTATATTTTCCTTAAGCATAATAACGTACCTCACTTTTATGATTTTATAGTTATATTTTATTTATTACTAATATATCATCTGGTTTTCAGAATACTTTTCAGCATCAAGAATAATATGGTCATATACTGAAACACCATGCGTTGTATCTTTCTTAACAACACAGTACTCATTATTTTGTTCAATTATATCTACAACTCTAAACACTGTATAGCCTGTATTAATACAATAAACACCTTTTAATTTTTCTACAGTACCAACTATATATCGTTTACTCACATCATCTGGCATTGTTATTACATCTGATACATTAAAATCACTTTTTCTTATATAGCATAATGTATCTGTTTTTTTATATACTTCTTCTTCAATAAATTTACTTACAACCTGTTTATTATCATCGTAACTTTCACACATAAACCCAATTTCCTTATTAGGGCCTGTTGTAAGATATTCAACTGGAACTGTGTAAAATTCACTATCTGTAAGTGCGCTTATTGGAATTTTAAGTCCTGTCTTTCCTGTTGATACAATTTCTATATCAAGTAATCTTTCTGTTGCATATCTTATTACATATTTGTCAAGACTTATCTTACCATAAGTATTGCCGTTATTTGTAATTATAGAAAACTTTCCTTGTGTTGTAATTCCATCTTTTTTAAACTTTATTGTAATAGTATTTTTAGAGCTTAAATCATTCTCCTTAATATCATCATCAGTTAAAGGAATGTATACATTCCAATTCTCACTTGTAATAAGCTTATATGCTGGATTACCAGATACAATAAGCTCATCTGATTTTAGATTGTTCTTTGCATACGACTTCTTGTCAAAAGAGGAAGAATTTATATCGCTCTCACTTTTACTTTCGTAACCGTCTACAGCATATACAACAATTCCACCTTCTGTAGCATTAATAGTTCTAAAAAGATTACCACTTCCAGTACTTTGAATTATTGACTCCATGTTATTAATGATATTTTGGTTCATAGACTCTAATATAGTTGAATTTAAATCTGTCTTCATATCATATACATTGCCAAAATTACTTCCATCATAACTTGTCTTAAAATTATTCAAAGTTGTCTTAATTAAAGCAAGACTTGACTTAGAAAGTGAGTTCTCGTCTGCTTTTGAATATTGTGATAATATTTCGGCAACTCGTCCAGTTTCATCTACAGTATATAACGTATCACCGTTTTTAACACGACTTCCTTCTCTTTGATAATAATTAATATTACCTGAATACTCTGAATTGCAGACCTTTTCTGACCTTAATGCTATTCCTGTAAAAGTTGCATTAGCTGTCAAATTTCCAACCTCAACTTCATAAGAACGTATTTTTGATTTTGACAAATACATGACTACAAAACTTATAGTATATACAAGTACAGCACAAGCTATAATAAGTACTGACTTTGGTTTTCTTCTGTATTTAATAACTTTTCTGCTATTTCTTTCAGCCATCGTTTCCTCCGAATAATCTGAATTTCTAACTAACTATAATATATTACCACTTAACCTTACTATAAACAAGCATTTACAAAATCTTCCAAAATATTTTTGTATTATCTGTAAACACTATAAATGTAAATTCATTAGGAGGTGCTAAAAATGAATTCAAAAGGTTTTGATTATACAGCATTAACAATTGTTATTATCGGCGCTGTCAACTGGGGTCTGATTGGTTTTTTTAATTTCAATCTTGTTTCATTCCTTTTTGGCTCAATGTCATGGATTAGCCGAATAATATATGCAGTTGTTGGTTTATGTGGTCTTTATCTTTTTAGTGCATATGGAAGAATAAGCGATATGAGCCATAGTTCTGCAATGTAACCATATAATAACTTGATGAGTGTACAATTTCAAAAACACAGGCAAATGCACTTTGTCAAGGCTTTTGAAATTGTGCAATCAAACTAATATTATCTTTTATAGCTAATTTATCAAAATAACTTTGCAATTTTATTTATGCAGCAGATATTCACAATTAACTTTGCTATTTATAATATAAAATAAGGGCTGTTGCATTAATAAATACATTATATATATTGTTATAATACAAAAATTATATACAAACAATAATTTCCTTAATGCAACAACCTTTTATATTAACAAGATGAATAATATATTAATATCAACTAAATAGAACAGACTCATCTTACTGTTTTATACAATAAATTTGTGTGCCTACTTGACAATCTTAAAATTATTGATATATTTCTCTCCATTCCATATCGCCACGTTCTAAAGACTTTATAAGAAGCTCTGCGGTTGCAAGATTAGTAGCTAATGGAATATTATACATATCACAAAGATTACATATATTATCTGAATTAGACTCATGTGCAAGAGGGTTTTCTACTTCTCTTAAAAATATAACCAAATCAATCTGATTATGTTCAATCTGAGCACAAAGTTGCTGGTCACCACCAAGATGTCCTGCAAGAAACTTATGAATTGACAGGTTAGTAACCTCTTCAATAAGTCGTCCTGTCGTACCTGTTGCAAATAATTGATTTTTATTTAAAATCCCTCTGTATGCTATACAAAAATTCTGCATTAATTTTTTCTTTGATTCATGTGCAATTAAACCAATGTTCATAAGTACCCTCCTGTAATTATTATCCTCTAAAGTCGTCTGCAAATATTTCATCATCTCTTTCAACATTACGTTGAAGTGATACATTTAACACTATTCCCATTGTAATATATAATGTAAGAAGTGATGTTAAACCATAACTAAAAAACGGAAGCGGAAGTCCTGTATTAGGAAGTAATCTTGTTACAACCCCTATATTAAGACAACTCTGAAATGCTATATACCCTGCCGCTCCACAACATAAAAGCCGTCCTGCAAAATCCTTTGCTTTAACTGCAGCTATAATACATTCAATAACAATCCATGCTAAAAGCAATATTGTTGCACAACAGCCAATAAAACCAAGTTCTTCGCCTACTACGGCAAAAATAAAGTCAGTCTGCGCCTCTGCTATATAATTAGCATTCTTTAAAGATGATGGGTCATCATTGTTAAGCCCTTTTCCTGTAAGCTGTCCTGAACCTATTGCTTGTACTGCCTTATCCTGCTGATATGTTCCATCGCCATAATTTTCTGGGTCAATAAATGCCATAATTCTGTTTCTTTGGTAATCTTCAAGTAAAGTCTGATTAGGATTACTTACATATATTATCCCTGCCGTAGCTAAAGGAACTACAATTAACAATGCAATTCCAATTATCTTATAACTAAGACCAGCACAGAATATTATAGTAAGAAGAACCAAAGTAATAAGAATTGTAGTTGACAAGTCTGGCTCCATCTCAATAAGTGCAAGTGGAATAATAAGAACAATTCCTAGAACTGCTAAAAACTTGAGATTATTAATCTCCTTTTTATACATTGAAACAACTTTTGCCGTAAATATTATCATTATGACTTTTGATAATTCTGAGGGCTGAAGCTGAAATCCTCCTAATCTTATCCATCTTTGAGCACCATTTACTGAAACACCAATTGCTTTAACAAGCACAAGCAATATAACATTAATAAAATAAAAGAGCCAATAAAAGTTCAATAACCAATTATAGTCAACAAATGATATAAATAACATAAGAACAAGTGAAAGGCCCATACCCAAGCATTGCTTTATTGTGAAGCTTGAATCAGCACTATTAATAACTGCTATACCATAACATGAAGTTACAATCACTAATATCACAAGTCTTAGATTGTATGAACGCAGTTTATATTTCTTAAACATCTCTATCTCCATTTCTGTGCAGACTACTAAGTATTAATTCCTTTTTGGCTATTATTATCCCATCTGCCTATGTATATTATTTATCACTATTTCTAAGGTTTTTAATAGGAATATTTGCATATAATGCTGGCACTGTACCATTGTCAGTTTCTGACTCTGTTGATGTAATTTGAATATCCAGTCCATCTGCATCTATAACCATATATTTTGATATAACTTGAATAATATCATTTTTTATCATCTCCATTACTTCGGGAGAACAATTAGCTCTGTCCGAAACTAATAAGAGTTTTAGTCTGTCTTTTGCCACATCGCTAGAGCCTTTTTTCTTAAATATATCCATCAAGCCCATTTTTTCTCCATTCTTGCGTAAAAATACGCCATTTTATGCAAATCTTACATTATCTTTTATCACTTTTAAATAATGTAGACAATTTTTTGAAAAAGCTACCTTTACCATTCAAGTCAAGAAATGGAACTTCCTCACCAAGAATTCTCTTGCAAATATTCATATATGCTTGTCCAGCGAGGCTATCATCTCCTACTAATGGTTGTCCTTTATTAGTTGCAACAACAATTCTTTCATCATCAGGAATTGCTCCAATTACATTGAGCTGTAAAATATCATTTACATCTTCAATAGACATCATATCGCCTCTATTTACCATATCCATTCTTATTCTGTTGACAATAAGGTCTTCATGGTCTTTTAATCCGTTAGCATCTAAAAGACCAACTATTCTATCTGCATCTCTTATTGCTGATACTTCTGGTGTTGTAACAACTAAAGCTCTATCAGCCGCTGCTATTGCATTCTGAAATCCTTGTTCAATTCCAGCAGGACAGTCAAGTATTATGTAATCATAGCCATCTGGGTCTGTCTTAAGCTCATCTATAACCTTTCTCATCTGTTCTGGTGTAACTGCTGACTTATCTCTTGTCTGAGCTGTTGGAAGTAAATATAACTTAGGGCATCTTTTATCTGCAATTAATGCCTGCTTTATTCTACAATTACCTTCAACAACGTCTACAAGATTGTATACAATTCTATTTTCTAATCCTAATACAACATCAAGATTTCTTAACCCTGTGTCCGTGTCAATCATTACTACACTCTTTCCAAGCTTTGCAAGACCTGTACCTATGTTTGCTGTTGTAGTTGTCTTTCCAACTCCACCTTTTCCGGATGTAACAACAATTACTTCACTCATTTTCTTTCCTCCTGAAACACTTATCTAAATTTTATTTGCACATTACAGCTTAAAATAATTATGCGTTTTTTTGACAATTAAATCAATATTTTTTTGTAAAATGTATATAAAAAATTCACCCTTGTATATATTACACTTATGTCAAGTAAATATCTTGTCATTTACTGTCCTATAAAAAAATATCTCTGTGTTTAATTAAGTCTTATATCATCAATAACACTTTGTTCTAAGTTTTCTATATATATATTACCATTATCTACAAATGCTATCTTAGGCTGAATAGTTTTTGATACTTTTAGCTTCTTTCTAGGCTCACTATCTGAACTCCTTGCTATTACATCACCTATTCTAATCTGCATTGGGTCCATATCAAGAGCTACAACAAAAGCATTTTCATTGCCATCTCCACCTGCAAAAGCATTGCCTTTAAGACTTCCTAATACAATTATGTTACCTTTAGCAATTACCCTTCCACCAGGATTAACATCACCAAGTATAACAATACTACTCTCTGCCTCAAATACTTGACCTGAGCGAAGTGTACCTTTGTAGAACTGTCCTTCTTTTAATGTATTATTTAAACAATTGTTATTTTGTTCTTTATTATTTGAAGCTAACGTCTTTTCTTTTATTTTTGCTAATTGTGACTCAAGCGCTTTTTTTACAGCTTCTTCATATCTTATTTCTCTTTCTTTGTCATCATCTACTAAACACACAATATTAAGCTGTGATACATCTGAAATTATATCTGCAATTTCCTTTTGTTGTTCAAAAGTAAGATTTCTGCCTTCAAATCCTAATGCCATTGCTGCATTTCCAAAAAATTTAGACGATGCAATAAACTTATCTCTTATCTGTTGTTTTAAATTCTCATATGAAGCACTTTCATTTAATACAACTGTTATCCCATGTTTTGTTCCTTTGATAACAACTGAACTTTCCAACCTTTTCACCTCATTCCGCTATAGAGTTCTAATACCTTAACTATAGTCAAAGGTTCAAAAATATTTATATAAATAATATTTTCAAACCTTTGTTACATTAAATATAAAGCATATTAATTTATAAGTAAATCAATATTTTATTAATTTTTATCATTTTCAGCTTCATCTGCTCCGTAGTATATCTTGTATACTTCTGCGGCTACTTCTATAGCACTTGATGAAGAATAACCATTAGGCATTGCTACTGCTACTGCTACTTGTGGGTCATCATATGGTGCATAACTTACAATTGTAGCATGGTCAGGTTCTGTTGTTTTTTCCTGCGCTGTACCTGTCTTTGCTGCAACTTTATATCCAAGCTGATTTAACTTAGTATAAGTCTGACCTGCCATCTGCATACCTGTATGAACCATACTCCATGCTGTTGAGCTTACATCAACTATATTATTTACTTCTGCTGAATTCTCTCTTACAAGCTCTCCTTCTGGGTCTGTAATCTTATCTACAAGTGTAAGATTATAACAAGTACCCGAATTAGCAATTGTTGTTGCATATCTTGCAAGGTTAAGACAGCTATACTGATGTGTTCCCTGTCCAATAGCTGACTGTATTGCACTTACTGTTGAAGCATGTGGTGCTTTTTCGTCTATCTCGATACCAGCCTTTGTTGCAAGACCTAATTCTTCAGCATACTTTTGCATTATTGAAGTTCCATAAGTACTGTTGTAAGTACCGTCTTTGCTACAAGCAAGATTCCAACCAACATTATAGAAAAATACATTACAAGAATCTCTTAAAGCAGTTGTAACTGTTTCTGTTCCATGACCATATAATCTCCAACATCTTGGTGCTGGGTCGACTTTATCAAATGAACCCGAACAATAAAAACCTGTTCCCGGTCCTATTACTCCTGTATCAAGTCCTGCAATTGAAGTACAAGCCTTAAAGATTGAACCCGGTGCTGACTGTGCCTGTGTTGCCCAGTTTAATAATGGTTTAGACTTGTCATTACTTAATTGTCTATAATAGTCAGCATCAACTGACCCTGACATTTTGTTGTTGTCATAACTTGGATAACTTACAAGTGCAAGTATATCTCCGTTGTTAGGGTCTGTAATAACACATGAACCAGAACAAGGCTTAAGTGCAAGTTGCGCTGGTGTAATTGTCTTTGTTGTTACAGCATTTAACATGAAGCCATAAGCTGATATTGCTCCACTACTAAGTGCTTGATATTGTGAGTCATCATCAAGTACGCCCTGTTCAAATAACAACATACATACTTGACTTCCAGAAATATTTCCATTCTGTAGCATATAATCATATAACTTCTTATAGAAGCTATCATCTGTGTCAAGCTCACCAATAATATAATCAAGCAAAAGATTATATGACTCCTCAAGACTTGAGTATTGCTGTTCTGTAAGAATTGTCATATCAATCCAATTCTGTGATATAGCATGTTTTAAAAATTCTTCAAGAGTTCTAGACTTACCGTCTACCCAGTCTATATATATCTCATCGCTTGTATCAATACTGTCTTTATTAAGCACTGACTGATTTGTAAGCATTTCATAGACATACCATACATAGTTCCTATCTTCATCAGATAATCTATTATAAGCTGTAGGTGTGTCTGTAAGCTCTGTTCTAAGCCAATCAAGAACTGTAGCTTTCTTACTTAAAAAAGCATTATATATATTTTGTTCATTGGCTGTCTTTCCCGAAGCAATCTCGTCCATTGACACAATGTTATTATCTATCAATGCAAAATATGCTTCATTCATAGGAATATAAACAGTTGCTGTTGAGTTACCCGACTCCATAACATACTTAGATGAACCTTCTGGTACAAAATACTTAAGCAATAACTGTACAATTTCATCTTCAATTGCATTATATATTTTCTTCTGAAGATTAACATCTATTGTAAGATATACATCATTACCAGCTTTTGAGTCAGTTTCATCAAGTACTTCTGTAATTCGTCCTACTGTATCAACATATACAGTCTTTGAACCTTTTTCTCCTGCAAGTTCATTTTCAAGTGCCTTTTCAATACCTGTTTTACCTACAATATCATTAGCTTCGTAAGAATCATCATCAGTTTGAAGACTTTCAAGTTCACTTGCTGATACTGTTCCTGTATATCCTAATATCTGGGAACAATATACACTATCAACGTATCTTCTTATATACTGTTCTTCTACAGTAACACCTATAAGTTCATCAGAATTTTCAAGGATAGCCGCCACTGTTTCGTCAGATACTTCATTTGCTATTACAAATGTTATATATCTGTTATATGAATTAGCTGACATATATCTTCTAAGATTAATTATCTCAAGAAGATGTGATGTAGAAAATTGATTAGCATTAATCTCATATCTATCACACAGATATGTCATCATTTCATTAGCAGAAGCTTGTTTTTGTTCATCTGTCAATTCATTTATAGACTTTGTTCCATATATATCTCTTTTAAATCTTAAAAGCGTGTTTCCTGCTATTGTAAAATCATAGCCACCATCTGTTGATGCTTCAATTGGTAAATCATTAGTAAATTTATCGCCTTTAGACTCTATAATCTCAAGAGTTTTGTCAATTGCATGATTTAATTTTTGATTTTTTTCTGCATTATCTTTATATGTTCCACTATCACTTATTTTAACTGAAAATGCCAAATCATTGTATGCTAAAAGAACGCCATTTCTATCATATATTCTGCCCCTTGTTGCTGCTACACTTGTTGTCTTTTGAACTGTTGATGTCAAATCTTGAACATAAGATTCTCCATTTACTATCTGAAGTGAAAATACACGATTAATTATAACCGAAAATAGCACTATAAACACAGCTACTAATGGTACAATTCTTGACTTTAGTAAACTCAATAAATAATCAAATAATTCTCTAATCAAATTCACTCATTCTCCTTTTTCTTCTACTGTCTAACTTGCCATTAATAAATACAATTGGTTTATACAATATAACGGCCATAAACAGTGTGTATACAACTTCTGGCAAAATAAATCTTGATATAAAATACATTACATCAAGTCTGTTATGTAACAGAAAATTGCCAATATATGACATAAATTCAAAGCAAAAATCAGATATTAAAAGCAATGCAAGAGGAATAAGCAGCTCTGTTTCTTCATATTTCTGATAGAATAATCCAGCAAAATATCCTGCGAATACAAAGACAAGTGACGCAAAGCCTAATAAATCTGAAAAGAATAAATCATACATAAAACCTGCAAAAAATCCCATAAACATTCCCTCTTTGCTTCCATTTAAGAAACCAAAAAGTACAGGAAGTATCATTAACAGATTAGGCTTTATACCACCTATAGAAATAACTCTTCCGAGTGTTACCTGTATAATATAGAAAAATAATATCAAAAGTATTTCTCCAATTTTCCTTTTCATTCCAGCCTAACGCACCTTTCTAAAAAATATAATGCAAAGAGTATGTTTTATTCCATTGTCTTTTTCTGTTTTATTATTAATACTTCCTGCAAATGTTCAAAATCCACAGCAGGAACTAGATAGCCTGATTGTGTAAGATTATTAGAATCGGTGTCAACATCCTTTGCATATCCTATTAAAATACCAGGAAGGTATTTATCACTAATGTTAGATGTAACTATCTTATCACCATTTTTGACAACAACATCCTTCTTAAAGTATTGTAGCTTTATTAAACCAGTATCCATAAGCTGTATATCGCCCTTTACAGAACAAGTATCTCCAGTTTCTATTAACATCCCACTTACATAACTTCCATCTTCAATTACTGACTTTACTGTTGCCCAATTATTACCAACTTCTGTAACAATACCTACAAGACCACCATCAGCCATAACATTCATATCTACTTCTATTCCATCATTACTGCCTTTATCTACAGTAAAAGTATTATACCAGTTATTTGTAGGTGAAGCGATTACTCTTGCTCCAACTTTTGCATATTCAGGATATTTTTCATCAAGTTCATAAAGGCTTCTAAGTCTAGCAAGCTCATAAGTATCCTGTTTTAACTGATTATTCTCTTCTGTAAGAGAGTCTACCTGAGTCTTTAACTTGTCATTTTCCTCTAATACTGTACTTATCTCCTGAAGAGTATCATACTTGTCTGCAACCATCAAACCAATATAATTCATACCCTTCTGAACAGGAATAACTACTGTAGAAATAGCATTTCTAAGAGGAGTTGTAAGCCTGTCTGTAAAAAAGCTCACACCAATAAATACCATGCACAAAAATGCCAATACAATAAGAATGACCTTAGTACTCAGAAAAGATGATAACTTTTTTTTCATTTTACCAAATCCTATTCATATTTTTTGTCCTGTGGAGTGTATGGTATCTTTGAAAATTCTGGCTTATTAACAACATCAATAAGACCTCTTACAACACTCTCTGCTGGATTTTCAACTATATTAACATTAAGATTAGTTTCTTTATTGATAAACTGCTGAAGATTGCTAATATTAGATGTTCCACCTGTAACATAAATACCATCTTTTATAATATCTGCTGCAAGTTCTGGTGGAGTTCTTTCTAATATAACCTTAATTGAGTCCATAATTGAATGAAGTGGGTCAACTATTGCTGAATATATAACATCAGAAGATATCTGAACACTTACTGGAAGTCCTGAAAGAACATTTCTACCAAAACCTGGAGCAAACTTTTCTTCTGCTTTTACAGCACTTCCGAGTTCTTTTTTAAGTCCTTCTGCTGTCTTGCTTCCAATAACAAGATTATATTCTTTTCTGATTATACTTATAATACTATCATCAAGCTTATTACCACCAATCTTGATAGACTTGCTAATTACGATACCACCAAGCGAAATAACTGAAATTTCTGTTGTTTCTGCACCGATATTAACTACCATAATACCCTTAGACTTAGTTACATCAAGTCCTGCTCCAATAGCATCTGCTACTGGCTTATCAACAATATAAATATTCTTAGCTTTTACTTTTGAATCTGCTACAAGTTCATAAAAAGCTCTTTTTTCAACTTCTGTTACATCTGTTGGTACTGCTATATAAAAGTCTGTATTACCTGAAAACTTCTTATCATCATTAATCTTATTAAAGAAACTTACAAGAAGTGTCTGCATATTTTCTATGTCTGCAATCACACCAAACTTAACAGGAAATGATACTTCAATATTTTCTGGTGCTTTTTCATACATATCGTATGCTTCATCACCAAATGCAAGCATTTCTTTCTTATTAGCTATTGCTATTATGTTCTTTTCATTAAGTATTCTTCCCTTTTCATTGCAACACATCTTTAAGTTGCTTGTACCAATATCTACTCCGTAAATATTCTGTGCCATTTCTAAAGGCTCCTTTCAATTACATAAACTCTTTTTCTTTTAAACTTGTATACGAATTATCGCCTATTACAATATGGTCTATTAGGTCAATTCCTAACAAACTTCCTGCTTGTGCAATTCTTCTTGTAACAGCTACGTCATTTCTACTAGGTGTAGCATCACCACTCGGATGATTGTGTAGAAGAACAATTCCTACTGCTTCAAACTTTAATGCCTCTGAAAAAACTTCTCTTGGTGTTATAAGAGAAGCATTGACTGTTCCAATTGAAATTACACAATCTCGTATCATTTTACACTTACTATCAAGCATAACAAGAACCATATGTTCCTTGTTAAGATGGCGTAAATCTTCCATATAATAGTTAGCTATTGCCTCTGGAGATGAAAAATCAAGTCTTACTGCGGCTCTTTGTTTTGCCATTCGCCTTGACAATTCACATATACACTTTATCTGAATTGCTTTTACAGACCCAACTCCTTTAATCTTCATAAGCTGATTAATCGTAAGGCTTGTAAGCCCTACAAGTCCATCACCTGTTTGAGCTGTATTAAGAATTTTTTCTGCAAGCTGTGTTGAATTCATTCCATTAGTTCCAACCCTTAATATAACAGCTAGAAGCTCTATATTAGACAATGCCTCTGCACCAAACTTCATGCACTTTTCATAAGGTCTTAGGAAATTGCTATCTCCGTCATTACATATACAACTGTTTTGATTAATAATCATAGTGTCCTTTCCGGACAAATGGAAAATTCAATCGTAAATATATATTACAACTTGCTACTATGCCACTAATATTCAAGTTACAAAGTTCAAAATATTTTATTTAAGCTTAATGATAATAAATATCAATAAGAGCTTTAATACAATACAAATATATTAATTATATTTACAAATTGAACCAACTTAAATTATATCATAACTTTCTTTTATTGTATACAAATAATTATTATTTTTTATTGAATATTAATTAGACCTTTTTCGTACATTTTTTGCATACTCATCATTATTCCAAGTTTTGCATGATACCATGTAAGTCCACCTTGAAAATATACTGAATATGGTGGTTTAAGTGGGCCATCCGCACTTAATTCAATTGACGAGCCTTGCACAAATGCGCCTGCTGCCATTATTACATCTGCATCGTATCCTGGCATTGCCCATGGTTCAGGAGTTACAAAGCTATCAACAGGAGCTGCTGACTGTATTCCCTTGCAAAATGCAATAAGCCCTTCTGGTGTATTAAGCTCGACAGCTTGAATTATATCATGCCTACTTTCTGTACTGTTAGGAATAACCTTAAATCCAAGCTTTTCATAAGCATTTGCTGCAAATATAGCACCCTTTAATGCACCAGCTACTACTGTTGGTGCAAGGAAAAGTCCTTGATAAAACGACTGATTTACGCCAAGTGTTGCACCCACTTCTTTTCCAAGTCCCGGAGAAGAAAGTCTAAATGCTGCCTGTTCAATACATTCCTTAGTACCTGCTATGTATCCGCCACAAGGTGCAAGTCCACCACCCGGATTTTTAATAAGTGAACCTACTATCATATCTGCTCCAACCTCTGATGGCTCTATAAGTTCAACAAATTCACCATAGCAGTTATCAACCATACATATTACTTCTGGTTTTATTCCTTTAATAAATGATATTAACTCACCTATTCTTTCTACTGAAAGTGTAGGTCTTGAAGCATATCCTTTTGAACGTTGTATAGTTACAAGCTTAGTTTTTTCATTAATTGCCTTTTTAATATTTTCAAAATCAAAGCTTCCATCTTCTAATAAATCAACTTGCTTGTAAGTTATGCCATATTCGGCAAGACTTCCTTTCGATGGTCTTATACCAATAATCTCGTCCATAGTATCATAAGGCTTTCCAACTGGTGACAAAAGTTCATCACCCGGTCTTAAGTTAGCAGAAAGCGCTATATTAAGAGCATGTGTTCCACACATAATCTGTGGTCTTACAAGTGCTGCTTCTGTCTTAAAAAGGTCAGCATACACCTGTTCTAAAGTATCTCTGCCTTCATCATTATAACCATAGCCTGTAGTACCAGAAAGGTGCATTTCTGCCACCTTATTTTTTTGCATAGCTTGTAAAACTTTCATTTGATTATATTCTGCATTTTCATCAATCTTTTCAAATCTTTCTTTAAGACCTTTAAGTATATTTTCAGAAAAATCATATATCTGTTCTGAAATTCCCATATTACAATACATTTCTTTAATAGCTTTTGTTTCCATAAATCACAATCCTTTCTTGTATTCTAATTAATATTCTTTAGCTATTCCATTTTTTTGTTATAATATCAACCATTGCTGTCAATATCTTTTCTTTTGAATTATCATAATCTTTGTAATTTAACCAACACACATCAGACTCTCGCTTAAACCAAGTAAGCTGTCTTTTTGCAAAATGTCTTGTATCACGCTTTATAATATATCTTGCCATTTCTTCATCGTACATTCCATCAAGATAGTCAAATATCTCTTTGTATCCAATACCCTGCATTGATACTAAATCCTTAGTATATCCTTGTTTTCTTAAATTTTCAACCTCTGATACAAGTCCCATCTCAAACATCTTGTCAACACGAATATCAATTCTTTTATAAAGAATATCTCTATCATTATTTAATACAAAATATATAAAATTATATGGCGAAACTTTCTTTTGCTGTTCTTCGTTATGCTCAGACATTTTCTTACCTGTATCATAAAAATACTCAAGCGCACGAATTACTCTTTTTACATTGTTAGGGTGAATATTTTGTGCCGACTTTTCATCAACTTCCTTTAACATATTGTGAAGATAAATATTGCCTTTTTCATCAGCAATTTTAGCAAACTTTTCTCTATAACCACTGTTGTCTTTATCTTGTTCACTGTCATTATTTTCTGGTGTAAACTCAATATCATAAAGAATTGCTTGAATATAAAACCCCGTTCCGCCTACAATAATAGGCACTTTACCACGACTGTATATGTCATCAATCGCCTGCTTTGCCATTTTTTGAAATACAACTACATTAAATTCTTCGTCAGGTTCAAGCTCATCAACAAGAAAATGCTTAACCCCTGCCATCTCTTCTTTCGTAACCTTAGCAGTTCCAATATCCATGTGCTTATAAACCTGCATAGAGTCCGCACTTATAATCTCTCCATTAAGCCTTTTAGCAAGCTCAATCGAAAGTTCCGTCTTACCAACCGCCGTAGGCCCAGTAAGAATAACTAATGGTTTTTTCTTATCCATATTATTATAATATCCTTTTAAATTTCTTTTCTATCTCATACTTTGTCATCATTATCAAAGTAGGTCTACCATGTGGGCAATTATAAGGATTATCAGCTTCCATAAGTTCTTTCATAAGCTCTTTCGCTTCCTGCATAGAAAGCCTATTATTTCCTTTAACTGCTGCCTTACAAGACATAGAAGCAATTCTTTCCGTAATAATCTCAGGCGTATTTCTGTTACTATCATCGACAAGATTATCAAGCATATCTATAAGAAGCTGTTTGCAATCAACCTTTGGCAAGTTAGATGGCATACCCGTAACCTTATATTCATTGCCACCAAACTCCTCAATCTCATAACCCAAGCTTTTAAATATATCCATATTTTCTACAAGCACCTGCTGTTCTCTCATATTAACACTTAAAATAACCGGTGGCATAATCATTTGACTGTCCATCTGCTTGTTTGCAAGTCGCTTCATAAAACGTTCATATAAAACCTTTTCATGCGCTGCGTGCTGGTCCATCATATAAAACTTATCTTCAAATTCTATAAGCCAATATGTGTCAAAAAGCTGTCCTATAATTCTATACTGTATAGTGTTAGTCTTGTCTAACAGCTTATCTTCAAACATAGACATTTGAGTAGCTTTCATATCAGCTTGTTTAGCTTGTTCAATAGCTATAGCGTCTTGCTTTACCATAAGTTCTGAACGCTTTTTCTCGAAAGGCTCTGGAAGTCTTTCTTTTTCAAATTTATTATCATTTTGAACACTTTCATTTTTTAAAGAAATATCTTTCTTTATATTGTTATCTAATAATGGACTTGCTAAAACTTCTTTTTCTTTATTTTCATTAAAACATTTATGCACATTACTATCTACTTTTGATTGACCTGCATTAAAAGTATTTCCTTGATAACCACCATAATGAGAAACAGCTTCTTTTATGGAATTGTTCAAATTACTAGTATTTGTTACATTTTCTTTAGGCAAATTATTTCTACTGTTCGTGTAGTTATTAAATGTTCTATCTATACTACTTGAACTATTAGCATTATTGTTTAAAATGCTATTTACATTAAATTCTCCCCTTTGAGCCTTTACTGATGGTGGCTCATTTACACGAACTTCTGGAATTAACTCTCTTTGTTCAAGAGCATTTTTAATTACAGACAGTACAAAATTATAAACAAATTCATTCTTTGAAAACCTAAGCTCCATTTTCGTTGGGTGAACATTTACATCAAGAATTTCTTGATTAATTGTAAAATGTAGTGCTGTAAATGGGTAATTGTGTGGCATTATATGACCTTTGTAGGCTTCTTCTATTGCCTTTGTAATAATACCACTCTTTATATATCGCCCGTTGATATAATAATTCTCATAAGTCCTGTTGCCCCTGCAAATCATAGGCTTGCCAATAAAACCATCTATCTGAATATCTTGTGTTTTAGCACTAACTTGTATAAGATTTCTTGTTATATCTCTGCCATACACACTGTATATTATGTCTTTAAGATTAGTATTTCCAGATGTATGAAGTTTATTTTGGTTGTTGTTAATAAAGCGAAATGACACATCTGGATGGGAAAGTGATAAATGTTCAATCAGCGCATTAATGTAGCCTGCTTCTGTAGTGGCTGTCTTTAAGAACTTTCTTCGCACTGGCGTATTGTAAAAAAGATTTCTTACAATAAATGTCGTACCATCTGGAACACCAGCTTCTTCCATGCTCTTTTCTTCTCCGCCTTCAATTACATACCTGTAGCCCGTAAAGTTATCACTTGTCTTAGTAATAAGCTCTACTTGCGCTACTGATGAAATACTTGACAAAGCTTCACCCCTAAAGCCAAGTGACTTAATGCTTATAAGGTCTTCCACTGACTTTATCTTACTTGTAGAATGTCTTAAAAAGGCAAGTGGAATATCTTCTTTTGATATCCCTGTGCCATTGTCTGTAACTCTTATAAATGATATTCCACCGTCTTTTATTTCAATTGTAATTGCTGTGGCTTTTGCGTCAATCGCATTTTCTACTAATTCCTTAACGACAGAAGATGGTCTTTCTATAACCTCTCCTGCCGCAATCTTATCTATAGTATTTTTATCTAAAACTTGTATTGACATAATTCCCTCCAACCCAAAAGGCTACCTCTTTTTACCAACGATTTTTAACCTTGCTTTGAAGCTTATAAAGCATATTAAGTGCATCTATCGGTGTCATATTACCAATATCAATATTTTTGATTTCTTCGATTATATCATCATTACCAACAGTATCAAAAAGTGTCATTTGCTTTACTTCTAATTCATCCACCTTTTTATACTGCTCATTCATTTTTTCTTTTTTCTTAGAATACTGCGCTATATCCTTTGCCTTTTGTGAAATATCTGCGTCACTTAATTCAGCTACTAACTTTTTAGCTCTTTCAATTACAGTATCAGGAACGCCTGCAAGTTTTGCTACTTGAATACCATAACTTTTATCTGCGCCACCCTTTACTATTTTTCTAAGAAATACTATTTCATCACCACATTCTTTAACAGCAATACAGTAGTTGTTGACACCATCAAGTGTCCCTTCAAGTTCAGTAAGCTCGTGGTAATGTGTTGCAAAAAGTGTCTTTGCTCCAAGAATTTTAGTATTTGCTATATACTCAACAACTGCCCAAGCTATACTTAATCCGTCAAATGTACTTGTTCCTCGTCCAATTTCATCGAGAATAAGCAGACTCTTTTGTGTTGCATTTCTTAAAATATTAGCTACTTCTGTCATCTCAACCATAAATGTAGATTGACCAGATGCTAAATCATCTGACGCACCAACTCTTGTAAATATCCTATCTACAATGCCAACATCGGCAGACGAAGCTGGAACAAATGAACCAACTTGTGCCATAAGCACAATAAGCGCAGTTTGTCGCATATATGTTGATTTACCTGCCATATTAGGCCCAGTAATAATAGATACTCTGTTAGCTGAATTGTCAAGATATGTGTCATTTGCAACAAACATATCGTTATTTATCATTTTTTCAACTACGGGATGTCTTCCATTTTTAATATCAATTATGCCCTTTTCATTTATCTTAGGACGCACATACCCATTTTGCTGTGCTACAACAGATAATGATGAAAATACATCTATCATTGCTATGGCTTTTGCTGTGTTTCTTATTCTTAACACTTCACCTGCAATAATTTCTCTTACCTCTGCAAAAAGGTCATACTCTAAAGAATAAAGCTTATCTTCTGCCCCAAGAATAACATCTTCTAGCTTTTTTAATTCTTCTGTTGTGTATCGTTCAGCATTTGTAAGTGTCTGCTTTCTTACCCAATTAACCGGAACTAGATTTTTAAAAGAATTAGTAACCTCAAGATAATAGCCAAATACTTTGTTATACTTAATTTTTAAGTTTTTAATTCCTGTATTTTGCTTTTCTCTTTCTTCAAGCTGTGCAAGCCACTCTTTACCTTCTGTCTTTGCTTTTCTTAACTTGTCTGCTTCTTCTGAATAGCCCTCTTTTATAATACCGCCATCTCTCATTGCAATAGGTGGGTCATCAACAATTGCGTTATTAACTAATTGATATAAGTCCTGCAAATCATCCATTTTTTCAAAGGCTTCTTTAAACAAATTGCTTTTAAATGTTCCCATAATATTTTTAATATATGGTATCATTTCAAGCGAATTTCTAAAAGCTATAAGGTCACGAGGATTAGCTGACTTACAACTTATCTTAGTCATAAGTCTTTCAAGGTCATATATTGGATTTAGATATTCTCTTATTTCTTCTCTGTCAATTGCATTGTTGTTAAGTTCTTCAATTCCATTTAACCTATCTTCAATTGAAGCTTTATTAATAAGTGGCTGTTCAAGCATTGAACGAAGTGTTCTAGCTCCCATCGCTGTCTTTGTCTTATCAAGCACCCAAAGAAGTGAACCTCTTTTTTGCTTTTCTCTTAAAGTTTCTACAAGCTCTAAGTTTCTTCTTGAAGAACTGTCGATAAGCATATATTTTCCTGTTGTATATGGAGCTAAGGAAGTTATGTGCATAAGGTCGTTTTTTTGTGTTTCATAAAGATATAAAAGAACCGCACCTGCTGAAATAATTCCAACTGAATAATCTTTAAGACCTAATCCATCAAGAGTTGTCAATTTAAAATGGCTAAGTAACTTATTGTTGCAAGTATCTTCGTCAAAATACCAATTGTCAAGAGCTGACACTGATATCCCTAGCTTTTCTACAACAAAAGAAATGTCTATGCCACTCATATTAAAATATTCATTGACTATAATCTCAGACGGTACAAATTTATTAAGCTCGTCAATAAGTTCGCTACCATTTTCAAGCTCTGTTACAAAATAATCACCTGTTGTATAATCAATAAAGGACACACCTATTTTTTCACCTAGATATACAATGCCACAAAGGTAGTTATTTCTAGTTTCATCTAAAGACTGCACACTCAAATTAGTAGATGGAGTAACAACCTTTATTACTTCTCTTTTTACAATGCCCTTTGCTTTTTTAGGGTCTTCCATCTGCTCACAGATTGCTACTTTATAACCATTTGACACAAGTCTTGTAATATAATTTTCTGCTGCATGAAATGGAATACCGCACATCGGCGCACGTTCTTCTTGTCCACAGTCCTTTCCTGTAAGTGTAAGTTCAAGTTCCTTTGATACAGCTATTGCATCATCAAAAAACATTTCATAAAAATCACCAAGCCTGTAAAATAAAATACAGTCTTTATACTGTTCTTTTGTTTCCAGATAATGTTGCATCATTGGTGAATATCCAGCCATTTTTGCCTCCATTTTATTAAATAAATATAATATAACGTGAGTTCGACAAATAAAAAAGCCCATAAATATATTTCTTATGGTATAATT
>URYE01000036.1 GCA_900551945.1 uncultured Eubacterium sp.
TAGAGCGTCTGGCTACGGACCAGAAGGCCGCGAGTTCGAATCTTGTCACGTACATGTTTTCCTGCACGAAAGTGCAGGTTTTTTTATTTACAAAAATGAATATTTTTGAAAAAAAAGAGCATAATAGAATTTGAAAATAAATAAAGGAGGACATAAAAATGTCTAAAAACAGTTCAAATTCAACAAATTCAAAAAACTCTTACAACTCATCTAATTCTTACAATTCATCAAACTCTTATAACTCAACAAATGAAAGCAATTCAACAAATTCTAAGAACAGTACTAAATCTTCATCAAAAAATTCATCAAAAAACTCAAGCAATTCAAGCAATGAGTCAGATTGTTTTGATAAATCAGATTACTAATATTTGATTGTATCAGATATTTGGTGAATAAAAGACTTAACCCAATATGCTAAACTGATTTTTTAATGAGCTTTAACAGTTGAAAGAACATTTCATAAGATAATATTATGAATAAGCTCTCCATTTTAATGTATATTACAGTAAAGTGGAGAGCTTATTTAATGCTATCTAGTAAGTACTATATTTCTATTTCATTTTACAACAATTAAGCCCATTCAATTATAAGATTGTTTTTTTAGATTATAAGATAGGATACATATTTTATGTATATATGAGTATATTATAATAAAATATTAATAGGTAAACGAGTATATGAGTTGTCAAAATATAAGTTGGGTGACTTTAGATGAGTATATTAGGAGAAAAAGTATTTTTATTGTAGATGTGAGAAGTGAAAGCGAATTCAAAGAAAAGCACATTAAATATGCGGTTAATATTACATATGATGAAATGGAAGAAATTATAGATAATCTTATTAAGCAAAAAAGACAATATGAAAAGAATATAGTAGGTAGAAATAGAAGAAACTCTAATTTTAATGGTAGGTATTCAAATGAGAATATTAAAGAAAATCTTCAATCAAAAAATTCTAATAAACAGAATAGTAATAATAGGTATGTAAATAATAATAAAGAAAGATTAGATATTGAAAAGACAAAAACGGTAAATCAAAATAATAATAGAAAAGGTATAGAAAATGTAGGTAATATGTCTTTTTGGAATAATAGAAATAATAACAAGATTTATAATCAAATGGGAAAAGATATAAATGATAATAATAATGTTGAGGATAATAATATAAAGTTAGTTATTAAAGGAAAAGAAATAGAAAAAAATAAAATAGTAATAATTTATTGCGATAGGGGAGCTCATAGTTTTTATATTTGTTCAAAGTTAGCTGAATTAGGATATAATGTTAAATCATTGGCTGGAGGAATAAATAATTATAGGGGAAGATTTCTTATTACTTAAATGTAAAAAGCCTAGCACATAAAGGTAAAAGTGTGGTTATTGCAGATAAAAAGATTTTATTTATGAAGTTGATAGTGAGTAATCAATTTATTGCATAAGAATATAAATACTTTATTAAGGTTGACAGTATTTGAATATGGCTTTAAGATAAATATATGATAGAAATTTGGAGGATATATGAATACATACGAATTAATTGCACCATGTCATTTTGGACTGGAGTCAGTGTTAAAAAGAGAAATATATGACTTAGGTTACGATATAACATTGGTGGAAGATGGTAAAGTTACATTTGAAGGTGATGCAGAGGCTATATGCAGAGCTAATATTAATCTTAGGACAGCAGAAAGGGTATTACTTAAAGTAGGTCAATTTAAGGCGTATACATTTACAGAATTATTTGACCAGACAAAAGCACTTCCATGGGAAGAATTTATTCCAGAAGATGGAGAGTTTTGGGTTACAAAAGCTAATTCAGTAAATAGTAAGCTATTCAGTAGCTCTGATGTTCAGTCAATCGTAAAAAAGGCGATTGTCGAAAGATTAAAGGAAAAATATAAGGTAGGTTGGTTCAAAGAAGATGGTAATTCCTATCCATTAAGAGTTACAATTATAAAAGATGTTGTAACTATTGCAATTGATACAACTGGTAATTCACTTCACAAGAGAGGCTATAGACCTGCTTCAGGAAAAGCTCCTATATCTGAAAGTCTTGCCGCAGCACTTATAATGCTTACTCCGTGGAAGAAAGACAGGGCGTTTGTTGACCCATTTTGCGGAAGTGGGACATTTCCTATTGAGGCAGCTATGATTGCGGCTAATATAGCGCCAGGACTTAATAGAGAGTTTACTGCGGAAAGTTGGACCAATATTATACCTAAAAAAGAATGGTATAATGCAATAGAAGAAGCAAATGAAGCAATTGATATGAATATAAACACAGATATTCAAGGCTTTGATATTGATGAAAATGTTATAAAAATCGCAAGACAAAACGCTATTAATGCAGGTGTTGATAAGTTGGTACATTTTCAAAAGAGAGATGTTAAAGAACTTAGTCATTCAGGAAAATATGGGTTTGTAATAACTAACCCACCTTATGGAGAACGTCTTGAAGAAAAAGAAGCACTTCCGCCTATTTACACAGCATTGGGTAAGCAATTTGCAAAATTAGACTCATGGTCAGCCTATGTAATTACATCATACACAGATATAGAAAAATATTTTGGAAGAAAGGCAGATAAGAACAGAAAGATTTACAATGGTATGTTAAAGACATATTTTTATTCGTTCTTAGGTCCAAGACCTCCAAAAAAGAAGGATATTAGATTTGAAAAATAAAAAAGTATTTATTAGTATAGCTGTGTGTTGTGTTACAGTATTAATAGGGTGTTTTTTTATTAGAACTCAAAGTACAGGAATTGCGTTAGGTAGTGTTACTGTAACTGAAAATGACAGACCAGCAGAATGGCAGAATATTATAACTAAAGAGATAAATACTTATCAAATAAAGTTAATAGTAGATAATGAAGAGATTAAATTAAAAAAAGCCGGTATTTTTATAGATGAAGATATGAATATAATGATACCAGCATATATATTTTCAGACGCATTTAGTTGTGCTTTTAATCAGTATGATAATAAGAATATAACACTTCAAAAGGGCAATAATATTGTGACAATTAGTACTTTAAAAGATTGTATTTTGCTTAATGGACAGGAAATTTTTCTTGAAAAGTCTTATGTTATTAAAAATGATATGGCATATATTAATGTGTGTGTTCTTAAAGAGGCTTTTGGTTATTCTTATGAATGGAATATGGACGATAATATTTTAAAAATGGTTAATGAAAAAAGTTCAGAGAGTATTTTACCAAGTAAGTATAATTATAGGAATACAGGTAGATTTTTAAATATAAAAAATCAAGGAAATACAAGTATCTGTTGGGCATTTGCTTCATTGTCAGCATTAGAAACAAGCCTTATGCCAATTCAGCATTTAGAGTTATCTATTGACAATATGGTAGGTAATAGTGGGTATGTTAATACGTTAAACGACGGTGGAGATTATACAAGGGCTATTGCATATCTGACATCATGGCGTGGGCCAGTGCTTGAAGAAGATGACCCTTATGGCGATGGTCTATATGATACACTTGCACAACCAGTAAAGCATGTACAAGAAGTACAAATTATTGAGAGTAAGAATTTACAAGCAATTAAGAAGGCTGTATTTTTGCATGGTGGCGTTGAGTCATCTTTGTATACATCAATGAATGAAAGTGACAGTAGTTCTATTTATTATAATAATAATACAAGTGCGTATTGTTATGATGGAACTAAAAAGCCTAACCATGACATTGTTATAATTGGTTGGGATGACGATTATTCTAAGGATAATTTTAGTGTGGAAACTAAAGGAAATGGTGCTTTTATATGTATGAATAGTTGGGGGACAGAATTTGGAGATGAAGGTCTATTTTATGTGTCATATTATGATACTAATATTGGCGTTCATAATGTTGTGTATACAGGCATTGAAGACACTGATAATTATGACAATATTTATCAAAGTGATATATGTGGCTGGGTTGGTCAGTTAGGATATGAATCTGATACTGCTTATTTTTCAAATGTTTATACTGCTACACAAGATGAAGTAATAAAAGCAGTTGGATTTTATGCAACAGATAAAAATACTTCTTATGATATCTATGTAGTAGAAGACTTTTATGATACGTTATCATTTGAGAGTATAAAGTATATTCAGTCAGGGTCATTTGAAAATGCAGGTTTTTATACGGTAGATTTAAAACGAGAAATAGAAGTTGAAGCTGATAAAAAATATGCTGTTGTAATAAAAATAAAGACACCAAATGCAATACATCCTATTGCCATTGAATATGTAGCTGGAAAGTCAACTAGGAATGTTATATTAGACGATGGAGAAGGATATATAAGTTACACAGGAAATACTTGGGAACATGTAGAGGAGTCTAAAAATTGCAATATATGTTTAAAGGTATATACTAATAATAAATAATGGAGAGAAACATGAAAAAGATAATTTTGGCATCTAATAATAAGGGTAAGATTGCAGAAGTTAAAGAAATCTTAAAAGATATGAATGTAGAAGTTATTTCAATGAAGGAAGCAGGGCTTGATGTTGATATAGAAGAAAATGGTAGCACATTTGAAGAAAATGCTCTTATAAAAGCAGAAGCTATTATGAAAATGACAGGTGAGATAACAATAGCAGATGACTCCGGACTTGAAGTGGATTATCTTAACAAAGAGCCTGGAATATATTCAGCAAGATATATGGGACATGATACTTCTTATGATATAAAAAATAATGCAATAATACAAAGATTAGAAGGAGTTAAGGGAACAGATAGAAGTGCCAGATTTGTATGTGCTATGGCAGTAGTTTTTCCAGATGGGAAAAATATTATAGCAAGGGGAACAATGGAAGGACTTATAGCTGATAAGCCGATGGGAGAAAATGGGTTTGGTTATGACCCTATTATGTATCTTCCGGAATATCAAAAAACATCAGCACAGCTTTCTTCTGAGGAAAAAAATAAAATAAGTCACAGGGGAAAAGCACTTGAAAAGTTAAAAACACAGTTGCAGGAGTATTTAAGTTAATTTATTGTAATATTAATGTATTTGTGTAAGAAAGATGAGGTATTTTAAAGTATGCAAAGAATAATGATTGTAAGTGATACTCATAAAAGACATGGTAATCTTATGGAAGCTTTATATAATGAGGGTAAAATAGATATGCTTATTCATCTTGGGGATATTGAAGGTGAAGAAGATATAATTACTGATATGGCTGGCTGTAAAGTGCTTATGGTTCCGGGAAATAATGATTACTATGCTAGATATGATAAAGAAATAGAAACTAAAATTGGAAAGTATAAGGTACTTCTTACACATGGTCATTATTACTATGTTTCACTTGATTTGCAGGTTATAAAACAGGAATGTAAGTCAAGAGGGTTTGATATAGTTATGTTTGGTCATACGCATAGACCACTTATAGATATAGAAGAAGATGTGATACTTATTAATCCTGGCAGTATATCATATCCTAGACAAGCTGACCATAGACCAACGTACATAATGATGGAAGTAGCTGACGATGGAAGTGCTACTTTTGAATTAAAATATGTATAAATAGAAAGGTGCTATCGCATTAATAAAAATTTATATAAGATATAGACTTATTGATTAAATATCTATATTTTGTATAAATTTTTCTTAGTGCCACAACCCTAGTGTTTAATAGGTGGAGTGCAAAATATTGATTTATTATTATAGTTAAGTAAAAAAACAAGTTGTGAATAGCTACTTAAGTATTAAAATGTTAGGGTTATTCTTTAAAATAGGGGTTAAAGTTATCATTTTTTACTTTTTTTGAAAAAAATTAAAAAAATTGAAAAAAAGTGTTGACATTATGATACTCTTATAATATAATCATTCTTGCGTTGCGGTACTAAACAAAACACAGCAACGAAATAGCAAGTGAATAATTAAGAACATCACTTAACGGGGTGTGGCTCAGCTTGGCTAGAGCGCTTGATTTGGGATCAAGAGGTCGCAGGTTCGAATCCTGTCACCCCGACTATTTTAAACTGGGTAGCTTGCCCAGTTTTTTTAATGTCTTATTTGGTGGGGAAGATATCTTTTAAAAGTCAGTATCCATCAAGTAGAAATATTATATTATATTGTAAAGTTGATAATATTGATTGTGATTTTGGGGATACTATAGTATAATAGTAGGAAAACTATTATTTAAAGGAGTATTTTATGAAAAAATCCGGATTTTTCCATAGTCTGCCATTTAAGTTATTGGCAGGAGTAATAATTGGAATTGTTTTTGGACTTATTCTAAGTTCAACAGACCAATATGCTATTACACAATCTATTTTAAATGTAATCGTTACTTTAAAATATATTCTTAACCAAATAATTAATTTCTGTATTCCATTAATTATTATTGGCTTTATTGCGCCATCTATTACACAGATGGGAAATAATGCGTCAAGGCTTTTAATTATTGCTGTAATTATTGCTTATACATCTTCTTTAGGCGCAGCATTATTTTCAACAGGAGCAGGCTTTGCATTAATTCCACATTTGTCAATTGCTTCTAATGTTGATGGATTGAAGGAGCTTCCAACTGCTGTTTTTGAATTGTCTATTCCACAAATTATGCCAGTTATGAGTGCGCTTGTTTTTTCTATTATGATTGGACTTGCTTGTGCTTGGACAAAGGCTAAGATGATTACAAGTATTTTAGAAGAATTTCAAAAGATTATTCTTTCTATTGTATCAAAGATTATGATACCTATTCTTCCGGTGTTCATTGGATTAACATTTTGTGGACTTTCTTATGAGGGTTCAATAACAAAGCAGCTTCCAGTGTTTATTGAAGTTGTTATTATAGTTTTGATAGGTCATTTTATATGGTTAGCATTAATATACGGAATTGCTGGAATATATTCAAAGGAAAGTCCAATAGAAGTTATTCGTCATTATGGGCCAGCTTATCTTACAGCGGTTGGAACAATGTCTTCTGCTGCAACACTTGCAGTTGCATTGCAATGTGCTTATAAGGCAAAACCTTTAAGAAAAGATATGGTTGCTTTTGGAATACCACTATTTTCAAATATTCACCTTTGTGGTTCAGTTCTCACAGAAGTATTCTTTTGTATGACAGTTTCTAAGATATTATATGGAAATATACCATCAGTAGGAACTATGATGTTATTCTGTGTTCTTCTTGGAATATTTGCAATCGGAGCGCCAGGTGTACCGGGTGGAACAGTTATGGCTTCGCTTGGGCTTATTACAGGTGTATTAGGCTTTAATGACGCAGGAACAGCATTGATGTTGACAATATTTGCGCTTCAAGATAGTTTTGGAACTGCTTGTAATGTAACAGGTGACGGTGCGTTGACACTTATTTTATCTGGATATGCAAAGCGACACAATATACAAGAAAATTTGTAATGGAATTAGTTTAGCTAAAAAAGTAATATAAAATAATAAAACATTCAGTCATTAAAAGCATTTGCAAATATGGTTGAATGTTTTATTATATTGTACTGTTGAAAAATCGCAAAATAATTTGACATTGTACATTAATGAAATATAATAGGTAATAGAAAGTTTTAACTTTTAAAAATAAATCATAGTTATATTTAGCATAATTTTTTTAATACTATTGAGTAAATTTTTTACTTTATAGTTAGGAGAATGGCTATTTAACTTAATAGATTTATTTTTTAAAAAATAAAAAAGTAAAATAAGGATTAGAAAAATGTTTGGAAAAGAAGATACAACTTATAATGATATAAGAAGAAAATCACTTATGCAATGGCTTGATGATATGGAGAAGCACGAAGATGTGGCTGTTAGGTGTGGAATTAAGTTAAATAGAGAATATATTTTACACCTTGAAAATGAACTTGAAAATATGAAAAATCAAGCCAAATTAAGAGATGATTATTTAAAGAAGTTAAAGCAGGAAATAGTTGAGTTAAAAGCTCAAAATTAATATAAAGCTAACATATTTTCATAAATTAGAATAGAAAAATAACAATAAAAGTATATACAGTTAAGCATTAAGAAATGATTGGGAGATTTTCAATTCTAAATATAGATACATTTGTTTATTAAAGATAAAATTTGGAAAGTAAGGTGACGTTTGTGCAGACAGAAACTAAGACAAGGGACATGACAACTGGGACTATCTGGAAGCATATTATATTTTTTTCAATACCATTGCTGATTGGTAATTTTTTTCAACAACTTTATAATACGGTGGATAGTATAGTTGTTGGTAATTATGTAAGCAAGCAGGCGTTGGCGGCGGTTGGCTCGACTGCTCCCGTTATAACTACACTTGTTGGCTTTTTTATGGGAATGTCAACGGGAGCTGGTGTTGTTATATCGCATTATTTTGGGGCGCATGACGATAAGAAATTAAAAGAGGCAATACATACAACTATAATGCTTACATTTATACTTTGTATAGCATTTACAATAATAGGAATGTCAACGGTTTCTTTTATGGTTAGCTTTATGAAGACTCCTGATGATGTAATTGCAGAAGCTTCAACTTATCTTAGAATATATTTTGCAGGAGTATCAGGACTTATGATATATAATATGGGGTCTGGTATTTTAAGGGCAGTTGGTGATTCAAAAAGACCACTTTATTTTTTGTGTGTAACTTCTGTTGTAAATATTGCGCTTGACCTCTTATTTGTGCTTGTATTTGGTATGGGAATTGAAGGCGTTGCCTATGCTACAATTATATCTGAATTTGTTTCAGCCGTATTGATTTTATGGGTGCTTTTAACAACAAAAGAAGCATATAGACTTAATATAAAGGAGCTTAGAATTTCTGGTGAGATATTAAAGAAGATATGCAAAGTTGGACTTCCTGCGGGACTTCAAATTGCTGTAACATCATTTTCAAATGTATTTGTACAATCTTATATTAATAGATTTGGTTCGGCTTGTATGGCAGGGTGGACATCGTATTCAAAAGTTGACCAGTTTGTAATACTTCCTATGCAAAGTCTTTCAATGTCCGCAACAACATTTGTTGGACAAAATCTTGGTGCGCACAATGATGAGAGAGCTAATAAGGGAATGAAAACGGCACTTTATATTTCTCTTGGAATAACAGCGGCACTATCTGTATTTTTGAATATTGCAGCAACACCGCTTATAAGAATGTTTACAGGTGAAGAAGATATACTTGCGTTTGGTAGGACATTTTTACATTTTATGTCACCATTTTATGTATGCTGTTGCTTTAATCAGATACACTCTGGTGCGTTAAGGGGTGCAGGGGATGCAAATGGTCCAATGATAATTATGCTTGGCTCGTTTGTTGTATTTAGACAGATATATTTGGCAGTTACTTCTTATTTTATAGGAACGATTTATCCTGTGGCATTTGCATATCCGGCAGGGTGGATTGTATGTAGTATTGTTATGTTTATTTATTATAAGAAAGAACAAAAAAAGAAGCGAAAGTATATAGTATAAAAAATGTTGTTAAATTTTATATCTGATTGATAAAACTAAGTATTTTAAGTTGTGTGGTAATCATTGGTTGTATACAGCATAATTAAGAGCTAATAAGTTTTTAACATATAATATAAAGTTTTTAATAAAGATACAAATATTCAGTAGAAAAGGAAATGGAAAATGGCTAAGGATATGACGGAAGGCAGGATTACGCCTTTATTATTAGAATTTACAATACCACTTGTGTTAGGTAATTTATTTCAGCTTACATATAATGCGGCGGACTCGATAATTGTTGGTAAGTTTGTTGGGGCTGACGCATTAGCGGCGGTGGGAACGAGTAATCCTATTGTTACAATGGCTATTTTGTTTATAAATGGTTTGTGCATGGGTGCGTCGGTTATTATGGGTAATCTTTTTGGAGCTAAGGATTATAAGACTTTGAAAAGAGAAATAAGTACAACTATGATTGCAGGTCTTATATTTTCGCTCGTATTTTCAGCAGTTTGTGTAATTGGTGCGCCATTGATATTTAATGTAATACATACGCCTGATGAGATTAAACCACTGGGAATTACTTATTTGAGAATTATATTTTGCGGTCAAGTGTTTACATTTATTTATAACTTTTATTCGTCAACATTAAGGGCTATGGGAGATAGTAAGAACCCGTTGTATTTTCTTATTTTAAGTAGTGTGTTAAATGTTGTTGGTGATTTGTTCTTTGTTATATGTCTTAAATGGGATATAGCAGGCTGTGCTATAAGTACTGTGCTTAGTGAAGCCCTTTGTTGTATTTTCTGTGGCATATATATAAAGAAGAAAGTCAAGTTGTTATGTCTTGGAAAAGAGTGGTTTGTATTTGATAAGAGTCTTGTTAAAAAGACTATAAGTTATGGTTGGGTTACAGCGGTGCAACAAGCTATTATACCACTTGGTAAGGTGGTTATGCAGTCTATGGTTAATACTATGGGAACAAGCGCAATTGCGGCAATTGCGGCTGTAAATAGAATTGATGACTTTGCATATACACCACAGCAAAATATTGGTCATGCAACTACGGCATTTATGGCACAAAATGACGGTGCAAAGAAGATGGATAGAGTTAAAAAGGGCTTTAAGGAGGGTATGGTGCTTGAGATTATTTATGGCTTTGGGATTATGGCAGTCTGCTTTATATTTTCAAGACCTATTATGAGAATGTTTACTGACCATGAAGATGTTATTGCACAAGGAGTTACTTATCTTAAGTTAATTTCACTTATGTATGTAATGCCTGGTATTACTAATGGAATACAGGGATTTTTTAGGGGCATGGGTGAAATGAAGATTACTTTGCTTTCTAGTACAGTTAATATTGTTACTAGATGTATTGGAGCGGCTATTCTTATATTTGGCTTTGGTATGAATATTGAAGCTGTTCCGTGGGGACAGTTTATTGGCTGGGTTTGTATGCTTATTGTAGAAGTTCCGATAATACTGAGATGGTGGAAGAAGTTGTAGGAAGAAATGTAATTGAGAAGGCAGTAAAAAAACAGGCGTGATATTTTATAGTTGATTAATCAAAGTTAAGTAGTTCTAAGATGTGCTAATTTATGTATTAAAAACGAACGTGAACGCAATCAATGTGACATCGTGTCACTGATTGCTTGCCCCGACGTCGTGTCGGGGCATCACTGTTTTTGGTATAGCACAACTAAGAACTACTAAACTTTGACAATATACTATAAAATATCACACCTGTTTTTTACTTCTTATTTACATTTCTATGGTAGGGAGATTTAATGGTTCATGTTTTATTGTTTAACGTTGTACTTCGTTGCCTGCTGTGGAGAAGGCTAGTTTGTTTACTTCGTCTACTGTTACTAGGTTGAAGTCACCGCTTACTGTGTGTTTTAAGCAGCTTGCGGCATTGGAGAATTCTACTGTCTTTTGTGGGTCGAAGTTGTTAATAAGACTGTAGATTATACCTGCGCAGTATGCGTCGCCTGCTCCGATGTAGTCAAGTATGTGCATAAAGTATTCTTTGCTGTAATAAGCCTTGCCTTCTGTGTATACCATAGATTGAAGCTTGAATGTTGTAATTGATGTTTCTGTTCTCCATACAGAAGCTACCATTTTAAATGGGAACTTTTTAAGAAGTTCCTTTGCTATGTACTGGTTCTTTTCTTCATCGCCCGCATTAGCTGGGTCGATTTCAAATATTCCTACTGCATCATCTTCATTTGCAATACAAATATCAACATAAGGGCAAATCTTTGACATAACTTCGTTCGCCTTAGCACTTGACCAGAGCTTACCTCTGTAATTAAGGTCACAGCTTACTGTCATTCCCTTTTCATGTGCTTTTTTACAAGCTTCAATGCAGATTTCGGCAAGTTCATCACTCAATGCAGGAGTAATTCCTGAAAAATGAAACCAAGTAGCACCGTCAAATATGTCGTCCCAGTCAAAGTCGCTTCTAGTAGCAAGAGCCATAGCAGAACCTGTTCTATTATAAATTACATTAGAAGGACGTTGGCTAGTCTTCTTTTCAAGAAAGTAAATACCAATTTCTTCTCCACCACGCACAATCTTACTTGTATCTACACCATATTGACGTACAGAGTTAATAGCACTCTGACCAATAGTGTGTGCGGGAAGTTTAGTTACATATCTACAGTCAACGCCAAAGTTAGCAAGTGATACGGCAGTATTGGCTTCACCGCCACCGTAAACTGCTTCAAAAGCATGACATTGAGTAAATCGTTCGTTGTTTTCAGGAGAAAGTCTTAACATTATTTCTCCAAAAGTAATAATTTTGTCCTTCATAATTGTACCTCACTTATATAAAACCCTAATATATTTTTGTCACATAATTGTGACAATTATTGCGAATTTATGACATTTTATAAAGAATATAGACATAATTCGTAATGATATAAATATAGCACGATAAAGTATGGTAATCAATGGTAAAAATATAATGGTTAAATTTAACCTTTTTTACTACCTTTTTGGCATATAGTATCTTCAAAAGTTGCTAAAATATAATATTTTATGATATAATACTACCAAATATAAGAAGGGGGAGTTAAATGAGAATAGGGGCTATGGCGTGTTATATTGTAGCTCTAATATTTTATATAATATCAATTATTTTAGTGATAAAAAAAGAAAATGCAGGTATTTTGATAAAAATTTTTAGCATATTACATGGGAAAGAAAAGTCTAGATATAATAATGCGGCAATGGCATTAGACATAAGAGTTAATACACAAATGTGGGCGACATTATTTTTATTTGGTGGCGTGATGTGTAACTCTGTAAGTCAATGGATTGCAATTGCGATATTTATTATATGGTTTTATCTTGTTTTAAAAAAGCTGAGGTCAAATAAAAAAGATAATTAGAAAAATATAAAATATGGAGATTTGTTTTGAAGATTTATTTTGCCCCACTAGAGGGAATAACAGGTTATATTTATAGAAGGGCGTATGATGAGTGCTATGGAAAGGGAAAGATTGACAAATATTTTATTCCATTTATAGCACCTAATAAGAATGGTAGTTTTACAAGCATGAATATGAACAATATTTCACCTGATAATAATATTGGAATTAATGCTATACCACAGGTGCTTACTTCTAATGCACAGCAATTTATAGATACTGCTATTATGTTAAAAGATATGGGATATACGCAAATTAATCTTAATCTTGGTTGTCCATCACCTACAGTAGTCACTAAGGGTAAGGGCGCTGGTTTTCTTTCTGATACAGACAAGCTCAATTCTTTTTTTGAGAATGTTTTTTCTAGTGGTTTATTTCAAGAAGATAATAATAATGTAGGTAAACTTAGTCTATCTGTTAAGACAAGAATTGGTGTCAATGATGTTAATGAAGTGTATGAGCTTTTTAAAGTTTATAATAACTTTTATTTTGATGAGATTATAGTTCACCCACGAATACTAAAGGAGTACTATAAAGGTTTACCACATATTGATATCTACAAAGAGCTTATAACATTAAGTAAGAACAGACTTTGTTATAATTCTGACATTTTCACTAAAAATGATTATATTAAGTTTATTAATGAATTTAGCGAAGAACAGTCAATTATGCTTGGTAGAGGATTAATTGCTGACCCAGCATTTATTGACGTTATTAGCCACATAAAATGTGATAGTAATAATGAGTACGAAAGAGATATTAACTTTGATATGACACGCCTTAAGAAGTTTCACAATATACTTTTAGAAGATTATTCGCAAGTTATGTCTGGTGATATAAATGTACTTCATAAGATGAAAGAATTGTGGTTTTATATGGCAAAAACATTTTGTGACTGTGAAAAGCCTTTAAAGCAGATTAAGAAGTCTAAAAATATGGCTGATTATAAAGCTGCGGTTGATATGATATTTTCAAAAGGCAAACTTTGTGAAAAAGAACATATAACATTTGGATAAAGCAACTAACTTTAGTATTAAGCTAAATAGTTTCGGTAGAAATGAGGCATATATGGGTAAATTAAATAAAAAGTATGTAATAGTTATTGTGTTTCTAATAGCATTAATAGGTAGTTTATTTACATTTGCTTATTTTAAAAATAAAAGTAAGCAGTATGATTTTAAAAAACATATTGATGAAACGGCTATAACGGTTGAGAATAAGAATATTTCTTTAAAACAAACATTTTATTATATTAAAGACGTTGAAGATAATATAAATGCTATGGCTTTAACATATAACAAAGATGACCCTAATGAATTTTGGAATACTCATTACAGTGCTGGCTTAGATAGTGTATTTATAAGAGATTATGCTAAAACGACAGCTATAAATGAGTGTATATATGATTATATTATGGAAATAGAAGCTATTAATAATGGAGTATCGCTTACAAAAGAAGAAGAAAATACACAAGAAAGCTCTGCAAAGAGTTATTATGATAGCATTGATAAAGGTGTAATTGAAAAAACAGGAGTAACCCTTGATATAATAACTGACAGTTTTAAGAGAAGAACGCTAGTACAAAAATATGTACAGTTGGCGATTAAAAGTATTAAGGAAAATGGATATTCTGGAGATGATTTGCTTGCACAACTTTCATATAGTGGTGAGTACTATAAACAGAATATATTAAGCAAATATATGGTTTCTAAAAATGACAATATGTGGAATAGTATAGTATTTGGTAAGCTAACAAGTTTATAGTATTATATAACACGATTGTTAGGTTAATTATGATAAATGTTTTTTAAGCTTATAATATGAGAAAGGCATGGGGGAAAGTTTATATTATGGATAATATAGATAAAGAGCGTTTGCAAAGTGAAATTAAGCATTACAAAGAGTTTGAAGCATCAAAAGCTAGTATTGAGAAAAAGTCATTAGGTTGTTATAGAATAAATCTTACAAAAAATATATGTAGTGATGGTTATAAAAGTCAAGGTAGAGATGTTGCTATTCTTGAAAATATATCGGCTGACGCATTTTTTGATTTTGTGTATCTTAGAGTGGAAGATAAAGAAAGAATTGATGAGTTCAAAAGAATATTTAATAGAGAAAATCTAATAGAAGAATTTAATAACAATGTTGACTATATTCAATTTGACCATATGTATTTAAAGCTTATAAATGAGCGAAAATGGGTTCGTAGTTGTATTAATCTTATTAAAAATCCATATAACGGTGATATTGAAGGCATTATATATGTTGAGGATAGAACTGATACACAACGTCGCAAAATGATGCTTGATGCTATCATTAAAAAACAGTATGCTATAATGATGTGTATTGATGGAATGACAGGAGAATATACTATTTATATGGATAAAGGAACTTCTGATAATGAAGTGTATTCTGGCAATGATTATCATATGGCATTGGAGAAGTATTCACAGGCAAGAGTATGTGATGAATGTAGAGAAGAATTTATAAAAACAACAAATGTAGATAACATTTTAAAGCACCTTAAACGTCCTAGTTCACAGTATAGTAAAGTGTTTAAGATTTATGATAAAGATAAGAATGTAACATATCAACAACTTGATTTTGTTTATATGGATTATAACAGTAAGCAAATACTTATTACATATACAGATATAACAAAAAGTCTTCAAAAAGAACGTGAAACTAATGCCAAATTAAAAAAAGCCTTAAAAGAAGTTAAGAAAGCAAATGAAGCAAAGTCTGAATTTTTATCAAGAATGAGTCATGATATGCGTACACCTATGAACGGAATAATAGGACTTACAGACATTTTGCTTGCAGATAATACGGTTACTGATACAGTAAGAAAAAAGCTTCTTGAGATGAAGGAAGCAGAAGACCTTTTATTGAGCCTTGTAAATGATATACTTGATATGCAAAAGATTGAAAGTAATAAATTTGTATTAAGCAATCATTTTTATCCATTTATAGATATAATAAAGAATATACATATGTGTATACTTCCTCAGATAAATAGCAAAAATATTACATTTAATATATCATATAAAGATATTAAACAATGTAATATATATGTTGATAAGTTAAGAATTTCACAAGTATTTATTAATATACTTTCTAATTCAATAAAGTTTACTCCAGAGGGTGGTACGATTAATTGTTATATTAAAAAGCTAAAGCAGGAAAATGACATAGTAGATATAGAAGTTACAATCAGTGATAATGGTATTGGAATGAGTCAAGAGTTTTTAGAACATATATTTGAACCATTTGAGCAGGAAGAAAGTGATTTTTCTACGGCATTTACGGGAACTGGGCTTGGTATGGCAATTGTAAGAAATATAATTGAGCTTATGAATGGCAATATTGATATAAAGAGCTGTAAAGGTGTTGGAACTACAACGGTGGTTAAATTAAGCTTTAAGATTTCTGATGAAAAAAAAGAAAAATCATCAAATAAATTATCTAATCATACATCAATTAATCTTGAAGGTAAGAAAGTACTTTTGTGTGAGGATAATGAGCTTAATATAAAGGTAGCTGAGAGTATGCTTAAAGAACGTAAAATGGAAGTTGTAAAAGCAACAAATGGTCAGGAAGCCATAGAAATTTTTACAAATTCTAACTCGGGAACTTTTGATATTATTCTTATGGATATAAGAATGCCTGTGATAAACGGGCTTAAAGCATCTTCAGCGATTAGACAGCTTGACAGAGCGGATGCGATGACAATTCCTATAGTTGCACTTACAGCTAATGCCTATGACCAAGAAGTTGAAGTATGCAGACAAGCAGGAATGAATGCGCATATAGCAAAGCCTATTAATATAGGTGTCTTTTATTCAGTTATAGAAAATGAGTTAGCAAAGGCTCAAAATAACATCAACTAATAAAGTTTGTTATATATACTTGACAAAATCTTTCATTTTTAAAATAATAATATGCAAGGGATTATTTATTTTTATCCCTTGCATTTTATTTTATTGCTTAATTATGTTAAAATAAGTGCAAAGCTCTTTTTGATGAACTAGAATAGTAAAAATAGGTTATGGAAATTAAAGTTTGAATAATAGAGCTTATATTTATTAAAAAATTAGGAAAGGAAAAGCTGTTATATAACTTTATTGTATATTAATAGCAGGTTTTAAATTATGAAGACAATATGGGTAGTTGGTTCATTAGGAAATGTAGGGTCAGCTATGATAAAGCAGTTAGATTGCCTTGAGTATGAGATTATCGAAACTGATAAAGACGAGGTTGATATAACTGATGAAGAAGAAGTAAGCACATATATGAATATGAATAGACCAGATGTTGTTATTAATTGTGCTGGTTATTCTGATGTTGCACTTTGTGAAAAAAATATTGATGAAGCATATAGGGTTAATGCGCTCGGTGTAAGAAATTTGGCTCAGGCAGCAGAAAGTATTCAAGCAAAGCTTATACAGATATCTACTGATGACGTATTCAGCAAAGCAAATGACAGACCTTATAATGAATTTGATAGGATTAATCCTAGCAGTATTTATGGCAAGTCTAAACTTGCAGGTGAGCTTATGGTTGAAAAGCTTATGACAAGATATGTCATTATAAGAAGCTCTTGGTTGTATGGAATTAAGGGCAACTTCCTTGATAAAGTTGTTGCAAGTATAGGAAGTGGCAAGAAAATTGAAGTGGCAGACAATGATTTTGGAGTTCCAACAAGTGCTAAAGAATTGGCACAAGTTATATCACAATTTATTGACAATGACCATTTTGGCTTATATCACGCAGTATGTACGGGTGGCCCATGTAGCAGATATGAATATGCAAAAGAAATTCTTAAGATATTGGGTAAAGAAAATGAATTAGAGCTTGTACCTGTTAATGAAAAAAATGGTGTTGAAGAAGTCTATTCAGCACTTGACAATATGATGCTTAGAATTTCAGGAATGGAAGAACCAGCAAAGTGGAAAACTGCTTTAAGAGAGTATCTTTTACAGGATAAGAAGTTATAATAATATATAATACATAAAGTATATATTAATATGCTTATTGTTATAAAAAATTACGGAGGAAAATGAATGGCTAATCAAAAGGAAAAAGAAAAAAAGAAAATGGGATTATCAACGCAGATATTTATTGCGTTGTTATTAGGAGCTGTTTCGGGAGTGCTTATACATTATTATATGCCTGATAGTTCATTTAAAAATGACATTTTAATGAATGGTATATTGTATGTTATAGGTAATGGTTTTATAAGACTTATGCAAATGCTTGTAGTACCACTTGTTTTCTGTTCGCTTGTATGCGGAAGTATGGCAATTGGTGATACTAAGACACTTGGAAAGGTTGGCGTTAAGACTATACTTTTCTATATATTGACAACAGCACTTGCGATATCATTAGCACTTGGGGTTGCGTCACTTATTAACCCTGGTGTTGGTATGGATATTACAGTGGAAGAAGGCACAACAACGGCAGCAGCAACAACAGCTAGTATTAATTTTGCTGACACATTACTTAATATGATACCGAAAAATATTTTCTCATCTCTTGCAGAAGGTGATATGCTTCCTGTAATCGTATTTGCACTTTTTGTTGGTATTATGCTTGCAAAGCTTGGAAATAAAGCATCTACTGTTGCTAATTTCTTTAGTCAGTTTAATGATGTTATGATGGAAATGACTATGTCTATTATGAAGGTTGCACCTATTGGTGTGTTCTGCCTTATAGCAAAGACATTTGCAGGTATTGGTTTTGACGCATTTTTACCAATGCTTAAGTATATGCTTAGTGTAATTCTTACACTTGCACTTCAGTGCTTTGGTGTATATCAATTATTATTATTTATATTTACAAGATTAAATCCATTTAAGTTTGTAAAGAAGTTTTTCCCAGTTATGGCATTTGCATTTTCAACATCTACATCTAATGCAACTATACCTATGTCAGTTGATACTTTAAGTAAGAAGATTGGTGTATCTAAGAGAATTTCTTCTTTTACAATACCACTTGGCGCTACAATTAACATGGACGGTACATCTATTATGCAGGGTGTTGCTGTTGTGTTTATAGCACAGGCTTATGGAATGACTCTTACACCATCAGCTATTCTTACTGTTATTGCAACAGCGACTATTGCTTCAATTGGTACAGCGGGTGTTCCTAGTGTTGGTCTTGTAACTCTTTCAATGGTACTTTCATCAGTAGGACTTCCTACAGAAGGTATTGCTTTGATTATGGGTATTGATAGAATACTTGATATGCTTCGTACTGCGGTAAATATTACAGGTGATGCAGTATGTACAACTATTATTGCTAAACTTGAAGGGGCTTTCAATAAGGAAATTTTTGATAAAGATTTTAAGGAAGAAGCATAAATGTTGTGTACAAAGAAAAAAGAGTTTTAGTTTTTTAGTTGATGGATAAAAATTAAGTAGTTCTAAGATGTGCTGATATAGGGATTGAAACCTGACGTGAACGCACTCAATGCGACATCGTGTCGCTGAGTGCTTGACTGCACCTCCTTGTGTAGTCATCACTGGATTTATACAGCACAACTAAGAACTACTAAATTTTTACCATATACTAAAAAACTAAAACTCTTTTTTCTTTTACCGATATGTTTTGGTGGTAGGAGAGTTTTATTATATATTAAATATGAGTTTGTAAAGAGCAACAAGTAGTTAGAAAGGGAATATATTTAACGAATTATCTTATGGAGAAAAAGTATTATAAAAAGTAGGGTTTCCATTTTTCAATGAAAGCCCTACTTTAGTTTAATTAGTTGGAGTGATGTTGAGTTTGTCTTCAACGTATTTCATAATCTTTATATTGTCTTCTGGCATTTGGCAGCCTACTATGTATGAGCCTTCGTTGTTGGAGCTTCTTATAATTCTTCCTTCAAGTTCAACACCTTTTGCAGGTTCAAAGTTTTCTATAGAGAGTGTTATAATCTTACCTTTGCTGTCTGTAAAGAAATCGTCTTTTGAAATAAATGCGTAGCCATTTGCGCATATATTATCAAGTTTTCCTTTGAACTTCTGACCAGTTGCTTTAATAGTAATAGTACAAGGATTAGTTACATCTAATCTAGGATACTTTCTTCTGTTAAGGATAGTAGGTTTAGAATTAACTGTTACAACAAAATCTTGTGAGTTTTGAGAAGTGTCAGTTTTTATAATAGCTTCATTCCAACAGTATAACACATTTCCAACAGTAAATTTAATTGTACATGATGTAGGCTTTTTGATTTCTGGCGTATTGTTAAATCTAATTATCATATTGTCGTCTGAACGGTTTAAAAGTGAACCATTGTAGTCTTTTGCTACATTGTCTTGATTAATAGTAGCAGTAACTTTTGTTCCTGGCTTTAAATCTGAGATACCCATAAAACCACCAACACCAAGCTCACACATAAGACCTTCGATAATCTTTTCTATGTTGTTAATATTGGCAGAGCTTTCATCATATTTACTAACCATTTTCTTGCTTATATCATCAGATGTGTCAATGCGCTGTGTCATAGTATTAACAATGTCAGATACTTGCTCCATATTGTTGACAAGTTGTTGATTAGAGATTTCCACTTCTTTAATAGCAGTATCAATAACTTCAATATGTTGCTTTAATTCACCTGAGTCTTCTGTAATCTTGCTTACATTGTCACCAGTTTGTGTAACTTTATCAAGTGTGATTTGAATAAGCTTTAATTCTTCTCTAATAGAATTAGTCATATTATCAGAAGTTTCTTGAAGTCTTACAAGAGCATCTCTTATTTGTGCTGATGAAGCCTGTGTTTCAGTACTTAATGCTCGAATTTGTTCAGCTACAACTGCAAAGCCACGACCTGCATCACCAGCTCTTGCGGCTTCTATAGAAGCATTAAGGGCAAGTAAGTTAGTTTGGCTTGAAATACTGTCGATTGTTCCAGTTTCTTTTTTAACAGTTTCAAATTCAGACTTAAATTCAGTAAGAATATTTTCAACCTCAATAGAAAGTTCTGACATTGAATTAGCTGTAGTAACAAGGCTTTGAAGGTCAACGGAACTTTCAGTTGCGTGATTTAATGACTCAGTTGTTAATGTAACCATGTTGTTAATAAGTGAAACAACATTTTGCACCTGTGAATTAATATCAGTAGTCATATCCATAGATGAAGATGTATGAGATTGCAATTGAAGACTGTTATCAATAAGCAAATTCATATCTTCTACAACTTCATCAGAACCATGTTTATTTTCAGCGGCAAGTTCACGAACAACAGTGATACCCTCCATAATTGTATTACTAGCTGTCTTTACTTGTGCTACTGTTTGAGTAACTCTTTTTAGGTCAGCTTTTATGCTGGCAGTTAATGCACCATCTGACTCCGTAAGGTGCTTAATTGAAAGCACATAACAAATATAACAAAGTATTATACATGAAAATTGGAGCTGATAGTTTTTTATATCATCAGCGGAATTTGCTTGAAGTACAAGCAAATGGTATACAACACTAATAGCAATACTAACACCATTAGTTATACCATAATAAATCATAAACTTTCTGTCTTTATAGATAACAAAAAGGCTTGTAACTGGAAGTATGTATGTAAACGCAATAGGAGAAGCAGTTGTACATAATACAAAGGTGTAAAATATTCCATATCCCGCAGCGATTATATATTTGTAAAGTTTTGTTGATTTGCCTTTTGTACGAAGTATAATGTCACCAATAAAGAAAGGTATCCAACATAATGCAAGAAATACAAGATATGACGATGTAGGATAAAGTCCCTTAGGTACATCAGAGCCGTAATTGGCAGATAGAAGAAGTGCAAATGCTAACCATATTCTTCTAGCTTTTATATTAGCTTTTTCTTTAAAAAGATTTTCATCATAGTTCATAGTATCCTCATTTCTAAGCATAGGTATTTCACTTTTAGATGCTTGTAAGTAGTGTATTAGTATTTCTTAAGAAAATTTGTCATTAATTTAAGCGTTTCTGAGCTTCCTGCTAAAAATGGCTCAAATACACTAAAGGCATGTGTAAGTGTCTTATTCTTAGGAAAGTTGATAAGCTTGTGTGGCATATTGTATTTTTTAAGTGCTTTTGTAAAATTAATAGTATAACTTTTTAAGTTGTCGTTATGGCTTGTTACAAGAAAGCAAGGTGGCAATGAACGAATAATATCCGGGTGTTCTGGATTAGTAAAAGGTGCAAATGCACTTTTCTTGTAATTCTTACCATAAAGGTACTTAGGAAGAAATATTCCTATCTTATCAAAACGTGTTGTGTAAAACATACCACTAATAAGACCTAGTGCGTTAAATTTAAGCGAAGCTGGGGTAACTTGTGCTGCTTTTGCAAGCTTGCTATTATTAGTCATTGCGGTAGCGTAAGTAAGAAGACAAGCACCACCGCTGTCAGCAACTCCGTAAACATGAGATATGTCACCATTGTCGTTAGGAATACGATTTTTTATGTAATCTATAGCTGTAAATGTGTCATTTAACTGATCAAAAAATGTGCAGTCAGGAATTAATCTGTATTCTATACTGTATACAATAAATCCCATTTTGCTTAATCTGGCGCAGAAAAAACGATTAAATTCTTTGCTGCCAATAATTAAGCCACCACCATGAACATTGATAATAACAGGGAGGACTTTTGCTTCACAATTCTTAGGCTTGAATATATCAAGTCTGTGTGCGTCAATTTTATCATTTGCATAAGGAATATTAGTTATTTCGATTACATCATCAGGAAATGGGAGCTTTTTATCTCGTATTGCAGAGGAAGCTTCAAAATCCTTTCGTTGTTTGTAAAAATTCTTAGTCATAAAGCCAGCCATAGTAAAACCTCCCTAATTCCTAGTATTTATAATTTGTTAGTATGTATTTTAAGACATTTTGTGACATTTTTCAAGATGATATGACTTTAAAAAATATACATATTGCTATTAAAAATCTTATGCAAATTATTTGAAAATCAAGTAACTACGGGCTTTGTGTATATACTAAGCAATTACTTGTCACTGTAAAGTGAGCAATAAATATGTATATTATACAAAAATCAAACAAAATATCTATAATATAAATTATTCAGTTTTTAATTATAAAGTAAATTTATAATTTTGATTAAGATAAATAATCATGTTTGAGATTGATGACGTATGATTTAGCTAAATATTGATTAATATACTGTTTTTTATTACTATAAAAATATGTATTTAGTCATCAAATCCCATAATAATAGTAACATTTTCCAGTCAAGAATTCAATATTATAATTAATTAATAAAGAATAATTCCACAATTTTTCCACATAATAACTCCAAAGCTAAAAAGTGAAAGATAAAACATTGCTAAAATTAAACAATGAAAAATATCCTTGCGAAATATTTGATTAAAATATAAAATTTGGAGGCTTATAGCAGTTAAAAATAACTTATAAAATATTATAAAAGTATATTGATTTTTATAACTTTCCTTTTTGATTTATATTAATTGCGAAATGGTTTGGAGTTTAGTAAAATATAAATTAGAAAGAGAGGTGAGAAAAATGATAAAAACAATCCGAGTGATGTTAGTGCCTAATAATAAACAAAAGGCTAAGTTATTTCAATATGCCAATACTGCTAGATTTGCTTATAATTGGGCTTTGGGTAGAGAAAAAGAAAACCATGAAAACCGTGGAAAGTTTATTTGTGAAGGTGATTTGCGAAAAGAATTTACACAATTAAAGAAAAAAGAAGAATATTTGTGGTTAAAGAAAATTTCTAATAATGTACCAAAACAGGCGATTAGAGATGCTTGCACAGCTTATCAAAATTTCTTTAATGGGGTATCAAAAGCACCAAGATTTAAAAGTAAAAAACATTCTATACCAAAGTTTTATCAAGATACAAAAAAGATTAAATTTACAGATACTCATGTAAAAGTAGAAGGATTTGCTACTTCAAAAAGACATAACAAACAAAAGCTTAATTGGATACGTTTAGCAGAACATTGTCGTATTCCGACAGATTGTAAGCATTTTAATCCAAGAATTAAGTATGACGGATTAAATTGGTATATGACAGTTGGAATAGAATATAAAGATAAAGAGAGTATACCATCAAATGAAGGTATAGGCATAGACTTAGGGATTAAGGACTTAGCAATATGTTCAGATAAAAACAAGTATAAAAATATTAATAAAATACAAAAGGTAAAAAAATTAGAAAAAAGAAA
>URYE01000037.1 GCA_900551945.1 uncultured Eubacterium sp.
ACACCCTTAGCAGGGGCGCCTCTTCAGCCTCTTGAGTATTTCTCCAGATTCCATAATAACATAATATTAAGTTCGCACTGATTACGCTCAGTGCATTTGTTATTATAGCAAAAGGCTTTTCCCTTGTCAATCACTTTTTATAATATTTATAAGCAATTATATTCTTTTATTGCTGTTTCATAAAGATTATTACCTTCACTGTCTATAACTACTATTACAGGAAAGTCTTCAACCTCTAATTTTCTTATAGCTTCTGTTCCTAAATCTTCATAAGCAATCACTTCTGATGATTTAATTCTTTGCGATAAAAGCGCACCAGCTCCACCTACCGCAGCAAAATATACTGCATTATTTCTTACAATGGCATCTTTAACTTCTTGTGTTCTTTTTCCTTTTCCTATCATACCCTTTAAGCCTAAATCAAGCAATTCTGGAGCATACTTATCCATTCTGCTTGCTGTTGTTGGCCCTGCTGAACCGATTGGTCTGCCTTGCCTTGCTGGAGACGGTCCCATATAATATATAATATTATTCTTCATATCTATTGGTAGTTCTTCTTTTGCCTGCAATGCCTCTGCCATTCTTTTATGTGCTGCATCTCTTGCTGTATAAATTGTTCCTGTTATATATACATAATCTCCTGCTCTTAATGATTTTGCATCTTCATCACTAATTGGAGCAATAATTCTTCTATCCATAAAATATTATCCCCTTATTAACACTTATTATTAGTTTTTACTATTATATTTTTCTATAAGAATGTCTATTTACATGGCAACAAATATTAACTGCTACTGGAAGCCCTGCTATATGTGTAGGATATGTTTCTATATTTACAGCAAGTGCTGTCTGAGTTCCACCAAGACCACCCGGACCTATTCCAAGTTTATTTATCTTTTCAAGCATTTCACTTTCTAAGTTTCTTACATATTCTATATCGGATTGCTTATCAAGATTTCTTGTAAGCGCTTTTTTAGCCATAATTGCACATTTTTCAAATGTTCCACCAATTCCAACACCAACTACCATCGGAGGACAGGCATTAGGACCTGCATCTTTTACCGCTGTGAGTATTGCATTTTTAACTCCTTCTATACCGTCTGCTGGCTTTAACATAAATACTCGGCTCATATTTTCACTTCCAAAACCTTTTGGTGCTACTGTAATTTCTATATCTTCTCCTGGAATTATACCAAAATGAATTACTGCTGGTGTATTGTCTTTAGTATTTTCACGTTCAATTGGGTCTTTTACTACAGATTTTCTTAAGTAACCATCTATGTATCCTTGTCTTACACCCTCATTAATAGCCTGTGTTATATCACCACCTGTTAAATGCACATCTTGACCAATATTAATAAAAACAACTGCCATTCCTGTATCTTGACAGATTGGTATCATATCACTCCCTGCAATATCAAGATTTTCTTTTAATTGACTTAATATTTGCTTACCTAATGGTGACTTTTCATTTTCTGTTGCTCTATTAAATACTTTTTTCATATCTTCTGACAGAAAATGGTTCGCTTCAATACACATTTCTTTTATATTTTTAGTTATTAATTCTACATTTACTTCTCTCATTTATATTCCTACACCTCCTGTATGTTGTATACTGTATTTTAATTTATAGCTTTGTTATGCCTGCAAAATCTAAGAACTTAATAAGCTCTATATTCCAAAATTTCCATTCATGTCCATATTCTTCAAGTTCGTCATATTTATAATTGTATGAATTAAAATGTTGTAAAAAATAATCTCTAATAATATGATTTTTATCAAGCCATGGGTCTTTTCCACCACAAGCATGAAATATAACTGGTTTTTCCACATTTTTATTAACAAGCTTGTTAGCAAGATGGATAATACAATAATCTGTATTGTGGATATCTCCATTTCCAAAAAGTCGTATTCTTTGTATTGACTTTAAAGAACCATTATCTTCAAAATCACTATCAGCTTTGTCACCTGCCGAAAATGCTCCTACCATACAGTACTTATCTGGATATGTTAAGGCTGTATGAAGACAACCATATCCACCATTTGATAAACCTGAAACATAATTATCACATCTTTTATCTGATATACATTTAAACATCTTGTGGATTATTGATGGAAGCTCTTTTCCAACATAATTTGCATATCTATCTCCAATATTCATATTTACAAAACAAGACTCATTGACATTGGGAAGAATGATTGCAATATTTCTCTCATTTGATATATCAGTTAAGGGAGCATGATAAAGCCATTCTTTGTGATTACCACTTCCACCATGATACAGCCAAAGACATTTTAACTTTTGATTTGATTTTATGTTATCAGGTAATACTACTGTACAATCTGTCGTTCTTTTTAAATACATTGAAAAATGATTAACATTAATTACTGCCATTTTTTCCCTTTCTTTAGTTAATCAGACATTTTTAATCGTCTTTGCTAGATTTTTATAATAAAATATAAATATTTAATTTATTCACAGTTTTAAAAATCTGCCAGTATTGTATTTATTGTATTTTGTATACATTTATTCCAATATTCCCAGTTGTGATTTCCTGCTGAAATTTTCAATGATACATCATATCCAATCTCACTCATACATTTATACAACTCTTGACTCATATTCAGTCTTGTATCATCAAGCCCACACTCAATTATAAACTTTGTAGGCTCGTTTATATTTTTAAACTTGTCTATGTTATTTTTAGCCTTTTCAAATAAGTCTTTTTCATCATCAATTAAATCTTGTCTTTCTCCAAACACAGGATACATATCAAGTCCTTGTGGATTGTCATATCTTTGGATTATATTTAATAAACCTGAATATGAGAATGCTTTATTGTAAAGCTTTTCTTTTTCTAAAGCTGAATAAAAAGCTCCATATCCACCCATTGACATTCCTGCTATATATCTATCTTTTTTATTAATAGATAATGGAAACCACGTTTCACATTTTTGTATTAACTCCCCTGTTATATAATCGGAGTAATTCTTTCCATGTCTGTTATTAACGTAACACTTATTCTCACCTGATGGCATTATAACTGCTATATTTTTATTTTCAACATATTCTGCTATTTGTGATTTTATAAGCCATGATGAATGGTCTCCACCTGCTCCATGAAGTAGATATAGTGTCTTATAATTTCCATGACCTTGTGGTATCAATACATCAAGCATAACAGGCATATTAAGTGCCTCTGATTTAAAATCTATATTAAGCCAAGCCATAATATCCTCATTTCTGTATACAAATAGGGGTATCACAATAAGAAATTTATACAAGATATAAAATTCTGCTAATTAAATATTTTGTATAAAATTTCTTATTGCGACAGCCCCCTATTTTAAGTAGTTTACCTTTGCATATTAAGCTTTGATTTATTGTCCGTCTTGTACAGAAATATCATCTTGAATTTCATCGTCATCAAAGCCATCAATATCTGCATCATTTTCATTTACAGGTTTTTTTCTTACTTTTGCAATTGTTGCAACAGTAACGTTTTTATCAAGGTTGATAAGCTTTACTCCTGATGTAATTCTTCCAAGCTTTGAAATATCACAGCATTTTATTTGAATAATAATGCCCTCTGTTGTAATAAGCATTACCTCTCTTGTTTCATCGACAGCTTTTACGCCTATTACATTACCAGTACGCTCATTAATCTTATAACACTTTACACCTTTTCCACCACGATGTTGTACTGCAAATTCATTAAATGATGTAATCTTTCCAAGTCCCAACTCCGACACAATAAGAAGTGAGTCTCCTTGTGTACTAAGCTGCATTCCTATTACTTCGTCTTCATCAAGTAAGTTCATACCTATAACGCCCATTGCACTTCTGCCTGTTGGTCTTACATCAGTTTCTTTAAATCTAATACATTGACCTAACTTTGTAACAAGGAATATCTCTTTGCTATTGTCTGTAAGCTTAACTTCTATAAGTTCATCATCTTCTCTTAAAGTTATAGCCTGAATACCACTCTTTCTTATGTTAGCATACTCTCTTATAGGTGTCTTTTTAACAATACCCTTCTTAGTTGCCATAAAGATATAATCTTCTTCATCATTGATATTCTTTACATCAACTGGTATTACAGCGGTAATATTTTCACCCGGCTGAAGCTGTAAAAGGTTAATTATAGCTGTTCCTCTTGATGTTCTTCCAGCTTCTGGTATCTCATAAGCCTTTAACTTATAAGCCCTTCCTGTATTAGTCATAAACATAAGGCTATGATGTGTTGTTGTCATAAATAAGTCTTTTATATAGTCATTATCAAGTGTTTGCATACCCTTAATGCCACGACCGCCTCTGTGCTGGCTCTTAAAGTTATCAGGTGTCATTCTCTTAATATATCCAATATTAGTTCTTGCGATAATAACTGGCTCATCTGGAATAAGGTCTTCCATTGATAAGTCATACTCATCAAAACCTATTGATGTTCTTCTCTCATCACCATATTTATCTGCTATTGCTGATATTTCAGTTCTTATTACACTTAATAACTTGTTTTTGTCTGAAAGAATTGCCTTATATTCAGCTATTCTTGATAAGAGTTCTTTTAATTCAGATTCTAACTTTGCTCTTTCAAGCCCTGTCAATGCTCTAAGACGCATATCAACTATTGCTTGAGCCTGTGCATCACTTAAACTAAATTCTGATGTAAGACTTTCTTTTGCAAGTTGTACACTTTCTGAACCTCTTATTATGTGAATAACTCTATCTATGTTATCAAGAGCAATCATTAAGCCTTCTAAAATATGTGCTCTTTCTTCGGCTTTATTTAAGTCATATTTAGTTCTTCTTGTTACAACATCTTCTTGATGTAATAAATAAAACTTAAGCATATCATAAAGATTAAGCACCTTTGGCTGATTATCTACAAGAGCAAGCATTATTACACCGAATGTATCTTGAAGTTGTGTATGTTTGTAAAGCTGATTAAGAATTATATTAGGATTAACATCTCTTCTAAGCTCAATACATACTCTCATACCACTTCTGTCTGACTCATCTCTTAAATCAGTAATTCCATCTATCTTTTTATCTCTTACAAGTTCTGCAATCTTTTGAATGAGTTTGGCTTTATTAACCATATATGGAAGTTCAGTAACTACTATTCTATTTTTGCCATTTGCCATTGGCTCTATATTAGTTACAGCACGAACTTTGATTTTACCTCTACCTGTTCTATATGCTTCGTTAATTCCCATTTTCCCAATTATAGTACCGCCTGTTGGGAAATCTGGTCCTTTGATAATCTGCATAATCTCTTCAAGTGTTGTATCTCTATCTTCTTGTATACGATTGTCAATAATCTTTACAACTGCTTCTATTACCTCTTTTAGGTTATGAGGTGGTATATTAGTTGCCATACCTACAGCAATACCTGATGTACCATTTACAAGGAGATTAGGATATCTTGATGGAAGAACTACTGGTTCTTTTTCAGTTTCATCAAAGTTAGGTGTAAAATCTACTGTATTCTTGTTAATATCAGCAGTCATCTCCATTGATATTTTGCTAAGTCTAGCTTCTGTGTATCGCATAGCAGCCGCACTATCTCCGTCAACAGAACCAAAGTTACCATGTCCGTCAACTAATGGATATCTTGTGTTAAAATCTTGTGCAAGCTTAACAAGTGCCTCGTATATTGATGAGTCACCATGTGGATGATATTTACCCATTGTATCACCTACTATACGCGCACACTTTCTATGTGGCTTATCAGGCCCGTTATTAAGTTCTATCATTGAGTATAAAATTCTTCGTTGAACAGGCTTAAGACCATCTCTTACATCAGGGAGCGCTCTTGATACAATAACACTCATGGCATAATCAATGTAATAATTCTCCATGGTCTTTTGCATATCCACTTCGTGAACCTTGTCAAAGATATGTTCGTCCATTATAATTCCTTTCCATAGCTTTACAAATAAATTGTCATAAATGTATAAAACGTAGTAAAGCTTATTTAGTATAATTATTTTTATATGTTAAAGTTGTTATAATTGTAACACATTTTTTTATGAATGTCATAAATTAAACGTCAAGGTTCTTAACATACTTAGCATTAGCTTCAATGAATTCTCTTCTAGGTTCAACCTTATCACCCATAAGAGTTGAAAATGTAATGTCAACTTCTGACTCGTTGTCATCATCCATATTGACTCTTAAAAGTATTCTCTTTTCTGGGTCCATTGTAGTATCCCAAAGCTGTTCTGCGTCCATTTCCCCAAGACCCTTGTAACGCTGTACTTTATTATTTTGGTCTCTGCCAATCTGTGTCATAATATTATTTAATTCTTCGTCACTATACGCATACCACACCTTTTTATTCTTCTCAATCTTGTAAAGTGGTGGCTGTGCAAGATACACATGACCTTTTCTTATAAGGTCTGGCATAAATCTGTAGAAGAATGTAAGAAGAAGTGTAGCAATATGAGCTCCATCAACATCGGCATCAGTCATAATAATAATCTTATGATATCTTAACTTACTTATATCAAAATCTTCGTGGATACCTGTACCAAAAGCTGTAATCATTGCCTTTATTTCTTCGTTTCCTAGTATTCTATCAAGTCTAGCTTTCTCTACGTTTAGGATTTTACCACGAAGTGGAAGAATAGCTTGTGTTGCACGACTTCTTGCTGTCTTTGCCGAACCACCCGCAGAGTCACCTTCGACTATATATATCTCACAATTCTCAGGGTTTTTGTCAGAGCAATCTGCAAGCTTACCCGGAAGACTTGAATTTTCAAGAGCTGTCTTTCTTCTAGTAAGGTCTCTAGCCTTACGAGCAGCATCTCTAGCTCTTTGTGCAAGAAGCGACTTTTCACAAATTGACTTCGCAACGGAAGGATTTTGTTCAAGGAAGTATCTTAACTGTTCACTTACAATGCTGTCAACTGCACTTCTTGCTATTGTGTTACCGAGCTTTTGCTTAGTCTGTCCTTCAAACTGAGGGTCTTCAATCTTAACACTTACTATCGCTGTAAGTCCCTCTCTTATATCATCACCAGAAAGACTTTGGTCACTATCTTTTAATATTTTATTATTTCTTGCATATTCATTGAAAATCTTAGTTAAAGCATTTCTAAAGCCTGCAAGATGAGTTCCCCCTTCTGGAGTTTTAATGTTATTAACAAAGGAGTCAACAACTTCGTTATATCCGTCATTATGTTGAAATGCAACTTCAACCTGAACTTTATCTTTTTCACCTTCACAGTATATAATATTGTTATAAAGTGTGTCTTTGCTTTTATTTAAGTATTGTACAAACTCCTTTATACCACCTTCGTAATGGAATAACATTGTCTGTTCTATTCCCGGCCTTTTATCTTCAAGGGAAATCTTAATTCCCTTTGTAAGAAATGCCATTTCTCTTAAACGGTGTTTTAAGATGTCAAATTCAAAAACTTGAGTTTCTTGGAAAATCTCTTTATCAGGTAAAAACTTAACTAGTGTTCCTGTTTCGTTAATGTCACAATCTTCAATTATTTTAAGTGGGTTACATACATGACCTCTTTTATAGTTTTGCTCATATATGTGACCATTTCTTTTAACTCTTACTTCCATCCATTCTGATAAGGCATTAACAACAGACGCACCAACTCCATGAAGACCACCAGATACCTTGTATCCTCCGCCTCCAAACTTTCCACCTGCATGTAATACAGTATACACAACTTCAATAGCAGGCTTTCCTGTCTTGTGGTTAATATCAACTGGGACTCCTCGTCCATTATCTGTAACTGTTATGGAATTATCCTCGTTAATTGTAACTGTAATTGTATCACAAAATCCAGCAAGTGCTTCATCAACAGCATTATCTACAATCTCATACACAAGATGATGCAGACCTCTTGATGATGTACTGCCGATATACATACCAGGTCTTTTTCTTACTGCTTCTAAGCCCTCAAGTACCTGTATCTGGTCTCCACCATATTCTTTCTCTGCCACTTTTCATTCCTGCTACTAAAAACATATACAAGTATATATGTTAGATGATTTATAAATTCATCTAAATAGCTTTTCCTTTCATATATTTTTCTAATTTTCATTTGATACCACACCATTAACAACTTTAAATACTTTGTTGATGGTAAACCTATTATTGACAAACTCATCAAGTCCAGTACATGTAATAATAGTCTGTATATCACCAATACTGTCAAGCAAAAAGTTTTGCCTATTTGCATCTAACTCTGATAAAACATCATCAAGTAGTAATATAGGTGTATCATTAATTACTTGTTTAACAAGCTCAATCTCTGCTAACTTAAGTGACAATGCACAAGTCCTTTGCTGACCTTGTGAGCCGTATTTTCTAACATCGTTATTGTTAATAAAAAATGCTATATCATCTTTATGTGGTCCAATATTTGTAAGCTTAAACTTCAAATCTCGTTGCCTAGAACTTCTTAAAACATTATAAAAATCATCTTCACCAACACATGGTATGTACTTTAGGGTAAGACACTCTTTTCCACCTGATAGTTTATTATGGACAGGTTGTATAATTAAATTAATGTCTTTAATAAATTGATTACGTCTTTTAATTATTTCAGTTCCGTATTTAACCAACTGTAAATCCCATACATCAAGCATGTCAATAAGTTGCTTATCGTTAGTAAATTGTAATTGTTTTAACAATTTATTACGTTGCACCACAACTTTATTGTAATTAATAAGATTACTAAGATAAATCTTATCTAGCTGACTAAGCTCCATGTCTACAAATCTTCGTCTTTCAGACGGTCCATTTTTTATAATATTCAAATCCTCTGGCGAGAATATAACTATATTGATAATACCAAATAGCTCAACAGCTCGCTTTATCGGAATTGCATTAACTGCAATGCCTTTAGTTTTATTTTTTTTTAAGTGCATATCAATGCGGTAATTCATATCATGCTTTTTTACTATTACTTTGATATGCGCTTCGTCATTTCCAAATCTTATAATATCTTTATCTTTACTTGTTCTATGTGATTTGGAAGTGGCACATACATAAAGTGCCTCCAGGATATTCGTCTTTCCCTGTGCATTGTCACCATAGATAATATTTATTTTATTATCAAAGGTCATATTAAGAAATTCATAATTTCTATAATTTTGTAAATCTATAGACTCAATTATCACTGTAACACCTAACTCTTAAAATGTATTATTATCGTTCTATTTTAATTTCTTGCCCGTCATAGCAGATAACTTCTCCACCAACAAGCTTTTTTCCTCTTTGTGTTTCCACATTTCCATTGACAGTTACTAACCCATCTTGAATAACTATCTTAGCTTCAACACCAGACTCAACAAGTCCAGCCGCTTTAATTGCCTGACCTAATTTAATAAAATCATCTCTTAATTTAATTGTTTCCATAATTCTCCTTTTTAAACTCTTATGAAATATTAATATAAATCCTTAAATACATTATGCGTTAAAATTAACAGGAAGGATAAGGTAAGTATATGTTTCGTTATTGTCACGAATAAAACAAGGTGCTTTAGGATTAACAAAATATATACTAACATATTCGTCATCTATAGCTCTTAAAGCATCAAGTAAAAATTTAGGATTAAATCCAATCATAATATCACTTCCATCTTTTTGAATGTCAATATCTTCTTTTGAAGAACCTAAAGTAGAAGTAACCTTAACTTCCATTGAACCATCAATAACATTGATAATTATAGGCTTTTTGTCATTTTCTTTTATTAAAAGATTAGCTCTATCAATTGAGTCCAATAAATCTTTTTTGTTGATAACGACTTTAGTTTTATAGTCATTTGAAAGCATTTTATTAACTTTAAAATACTCACCCTCAATAAGTCTTGAAACAACAGTAGTATTTTCAAATTCAAATAAAATATGATTACTTGTAAAATAAATATTAACTTGTGATTCAGCATCAGAAGCTAATATCTTGTTAAGTTCATTAAGAGTTTTTCCTGGTACGATAACTTTAACATCATCTGCCATACCAGAAAGTGAAACATTTCTTATAGCAATTCTATGACCATCAAGAGCAATAACTTTAAAAGTACCATTTACAACTTCAAAAAGTTCTCCTGTCATAATCTTGTTATTGTCATTAATTGCAATTGAAAAAATAGTTTGTGCAATTACTTCTTTTAATTCAAACTGAGAAATGTGGATAGATTTTTCTTTTGTGATAATAGGTAAATATGAAAAATCCTCACCAGATTTACCAGCAATGTTAAACTTACTCTTTTCACATGTAATTAAAGCATTGAAATTATCATCAGTTTCGATTGTAATATCATTGTCAGGAAGTTTTCTTACAATATCAGAAAAAATCTTAGCATCTATAGCAATCTGCCCCTTTTCGATAATTTCACCCTCGACGATAGTTTCAATACCAAGCTCCATGTCATTAGCAGTAAACTTGATAATATCGGAAGAAGCATCTATAAGGATACATTCTAAAATATTCATAGTAGTTTTAGAAGGAACAGCTTTTAAAACAATATTAACAGCTTTTGACAAGTTACTTTTTGTAAAGATTAATTTCATAATGTGTAAAACTCCTTTCAAGTATAAATGAAGAAAAAAATGTATAAATAATATAAAAAAAACTAGTAGTAGTAGTAGTAGGCGTTGTGGATAAGTGGATAAGTGCTTCAAACCCAGAAAAAACCTAGCTTAATCAGTGTTAATAAGTCTGTTGAAAACTACGGGAAAACGTGTGGATAGTTTGGGGATAACTTTTACTAAAAAATGTGGATAAAATAAAATATAAAGATATCCACATGTAATCCACAACGTATCCACACGTTTTCCACAATACTTTGTGGAAAACTTTTGTAAAAATATTATACAGGGTTAATTTTTTTAATGAGAATATCCACAGTGCTTTTTGTGTACTCATTTGTAATAACTTCTTTTGCTATCTTATCAGCTCCATACATAATTGTAGTGTGGTCTTTATTACCAAGTGCTTTACCTATTAATTGTAATGGAACAGTAGTCATCTGTCGACAAAGATACATTGCAATCTGACGAGGATATACAATACTGGCGTTACGCTTTTTGGAAAGAATATCCTCAGGTGTAATTCCGAAATGGTCTGCAACTATTTCAATAATAAGTTCTGGTGTAACTTCTTTTTTAGCATCAGGTGTTATAAGGTCTTTTAGTGTTTCTTCAGCAAATTCAACAGTAATTGGGCTGTGGGAAAGAGCGGAGAAAGCTGAAAGCTTAGTTAATGCTCCTTCAAGTTCCCTAATACTTGACTTAATATGGTTAGCAACAAAGTCCTTAACTTCATAAGGAATGTCATAACCTCCAAGTTCAGCCTTTTTGTTAAGAATTGCCATCTTAGTTTCATAGGTAGGAATTTGGATATCAACAGGTAATCCCATTTCAAAACGAGTCCGAAGTCTTTCTGTTAAAGTTTCCATTTCCTTAGGGGGCTTATCAGAGGTAATAACAATCTGCTTACTGTCCTGATATAGTGCATTAAAGGTATGAAAGAATTCTTCCTGTGTAGATTCCTTACCAATGATGAATTGAATGTCATCAATAAGAAGCACATCTATATTTCGGTATTTTTCCCTAAACTCTGAATTTTTTTGGTTTTTTACTGAGTCAATCAGCTCATTTGTAAATGTTTCAGAGGTAACATATAAAACTTTACGGGAAGGGTCATTGTCAATTATAAAGTGAGCTATTGCCTGCATAAGATGAGTTTTTCCAAGTCCAACTCCACCATATATAAATAAAGGGTTATATACATGGCCAGGTGTTTCGGCAACGGCAAGTGAAGCGGCGTGAGCTAAATTATTATTATTACCAACAACAAAAGTGTCAAATGTATAATTGGGATTTAAGTTTTGTAAGCTCTTATTTTTTTCAGGTGGGTTAAGAATTGCTTGTTTTTTTAGCTCAACGGCTTTCTTTTCTCTAGCAGACATAAGCTTAACTTCATATTCTTTGCCCATGACTTCACAAATAGTTACTGTAAGTGGGACTATATACTTTTTTTCAATGTAGGAAATACCCATATTTTCTTCTGAAATGAGCAAAATAATGGTATTGCCTTCTAATGAATATAGTTGTAAAGGCTTAATCCAAGTTCTAAATGAAATATCTTGAATATCATATTCATTTTTTAATGTCTGTAATATCAATTCCCATTTTTCTTTTAATTCTTCCATAATATATAAATGCCTTTCTGGCTAAAAATTTGTAAACATATTCTTATATATAATATAACAGAAATAAATTTTTATCAAGTTAGTGAAGAAGATATTCGCAATGTGAATAGCGAATTGTTAATAACTTAAATTGTTAATAACTCATAAATTAGGGGTTTTTATAGGGTAAATTTAAAGTTATTAACAATTGTGGATAACAAGTTATTCACAATTTCCACATCGAATAAAGTCAGATTTTAAGGGATTTGTGAAAAATAAAAAAAAGTTATTAACACTTATCCACAAGCTATCCACAAGCTATCCACAAGCTGTTAATAGCTGTGGATAACCTGTGGAAAACTTGTGGATAATGTGTGGATAACTTTTTTTTGTAGTCAAAAAATGTAATACAATATAAACAATATTTTAATTATTAACAATCATTGTGGAAAAAATAATATAATATTATCCACATATAAATTATGGATAGTGACAGTAGTATAAACTTATTTTAATAAAAACAGTGGTTTTACTTGACTTATATTGAATTTATGAATATAATAAAGAGCGATGTTTTAAATTTTGACTTGATAAAATATTCCTGCCATATATATATAATGGTGAATAAAGGAGGTGCAGTTTAATATGAAGATGACATTTCAGCCTAAGACAAGACAAAGATCTAAGGTTCATGGCTTTAGAGCAAGAATGAGTACTCCAGGTGGAAGAAAAGTTTTAGCAGCTAGACGTGCTAAAGGAAGAAAAAGACTTTCAGCTTAAGTTTAATTCAAGGCAGGTGGATACAGTATCCATCTGCCTTTTTACTGTATAGTAAAATAAAGTTATTAAGTATTTAGAGTTTATAATTAAGTTAAAAAATTGTTAGTAAGACGTAATATTTGGAAAAATTATGGCAGGAGTTATGATGAGTAATAATCATATCCTAAGGCTATACAAATAATTGTGAGTTATATTTACATAATTGTGGATTATATAACAAATAAATATAATGATTGTGGATAACAAAAATAATATAGTTAGAATGGGGAATTTTATGAAATTTGATAATTTTGAAACATTAAAAAGTAATAGAGATTTTAAGAATGTATATAATAGGAAGAAATCATTTGCAAATAAATATCTTATTATGTATATAAAAGAGAATGGAACGGATACATTAAGACTTGGAGTATCTGTGAGTAAAAAAGTCGGGAATAGTATTGTCCGACACAGACTAGCAAGACTTATAAGGGAAGCCTTTAGGCTTAATACGGACAGTGTTAAGTCAGGTTTTGATATTGTTGTGATTGCAAGAGCTAGTCTAAAAGATAAAACTTATTTTGAAACAGAAAGTGCCATGCTACATTTGTTGAAGCTTCATAGGTTGATAAAGGACAATTAGTAATGTTAAAAAAAATGTTAATAAAACTTATAAAGTTTTATCAAATGGCATTATCACCATATAAAGGAAGAAGTTATTGTATATATTATCCTTCATGCTCTCATTATGCAGTTGATGCAATTGAAAAATATGGAGCTTTAAAGGGTGGGTTTATGGCATTTAAAAGAATATTAAGATGTAATCCATTTGCAAAGGGTGGATATGACCCTGTTCCAATAAAATTAGACAAGTTAAAAAAATAAAATTCTTGTTAATAAATGCAAATGGATTAAAGATGGAGGTAAAATTTGTATAATTCAATAATTAGTCCAATAGCAACAGTTCTTGGTAAGATACTTGATGTCTTATTTATAGGACTTCATCAAATAGGACTTGGAAATATTGCTATTGCGATTATTATATTTACATTTTTAATTAAGCTTCTTATGCTTCCTCTTACAGTTAAGCAGGCTAAGACAATGAAGCTTAATACAGTTATTACACCGGAAATAAAAGCTATACAAGATAAGTATAAAGACAAAAAGGGTGACCAAAATGCAATGCTTAAAATGCAGGAAGAAACGAAGGCTGTATATGAGAAGTATGGAACAAGTCAAATGGGTGGTTGTGTACAGCTTCTTATTCAGTTCCCAATTCTTATGGCATTGTATAGAGTAATTCAAGATATACCTATGTATGTAGGGCAATTAAAAAATCTTTTCCTTGCTATTTTAACAGGAACAGATGGTGGAATTATGTGTGTTAGTGACTATGCTGACAAGATGGGACAGATATCATCAAGTGTTGATTGGTCAAATGTTGATGCAGCTGTTAAGGCTATGAACAGTTTTACAGCTGACCAGTGGAATCAGCTTAAAGACTTATTCCCAGCATTTAGCCAGATTATAGCTGACAACCAGACAAAGATTACAGAGATGAATACATTCCTTACAGTAAATGTATCCCAAAATCCAGTATTTGGTCTTTCAGTTACAATGTTAATACCTATCCTTGCTGGTCTTTCACAGTACATTAGTGTAAAAGTATCTCAGGGTAGAGTTGAAATGGACGATGATAACCCAGCAGCAGCTTCTATGAAGATGATGACATTATTTGCACCACTTATGTCAGTATTTATCGCATTTTCAGTTCCAACAGGTCTTGGTGTTTACTGGATTGCAACTGCTGTATTCCAGACAGTACTTCAGCTTATTGTAAATCGTCATTATGACAAGATAGGTGTTGATGCAATTATAGCAAAGAGTGTGGAAAAAGCTAATAAGAAGCGTGCTAAAAAGGGTCTTCCTCCTCAACAGATTGCAAAAAATGCAACTGTAAATACTAAAAAAGTTGATAACATTGAAAAGAATAAACAAAGAATACAAAATCTTCAAGATAAAAAAGATGCTAATGATAAAAAGATGAAAGAAATAATGGAAAGTACTAAGTATTATAAGTCAGCAAAACCAGGAAGTCTTGCTGAAAAGGCAGGAATGGTATCAAAGTATAATGACAAGAACGAAAAGAAGAAATAACAATGAGTTGTAGTTAGTATGTTTACATTGTTAGAAAAGAGGTTATTATGGATTATATTGAAGTTAGCGGAAAAACTGTAGATGAAGCGCTTACTAATGCTTTAGTTAAGCTTGAAACTACAAGTGATAAAGTTGAATATGAAGTTGTATCAAAGGGAAGTAGTGGATTTTTAGGAATAGGTGCTAAGCCAGCAGTTATTAAGGCAAGAAAAAAATCTGATAGTAAAGTACAAAATACAATAAAGGCTTCTGAAACTAAACAAGTTGACATTAAAGAAGAAGCTGAAAAGCTTGTTAAAAATGTTAGTGAAAATGTGGAAAAAACAAAAGTTTCTGAAAAGATTGTGGAAAATCAAGCTGTAAAGACAGAAACTAAGGTAGAAGTAATGTCACATGAAGAAATCGAAAGAAGAATAAGAACATTTTTAGCTGATATGTTTAAGGCTATGGATATGAAAGTTGAAGTTAAGATTAACTTTAATGAAAAAGATGAATGTGTAGATGTAGAGCTTCTTGGTGATAACATGGGAGTACTTATTGGTAAGAGAGGACAAACTCTTGATTCTATACAGTACCTTATAAGTCTTGTTGTTAATAAGGGCAAAGAAAAATATGTAAGAATTAAGGTTGATACAGAGAATTATAGAAATAGAAGAAAAGAAACTCTTGAGTCACTTGCAAGAAACATTGCATACAAGGTTAAGAGAAGTAAGAGTCCTGTTTCATTAGAGCCAATGAACCCTTATGAAAGAAGAATTATACATGCAGCATTACAAAATGACAAATACGTTTCAACAAAGAGTGAAGGTGAAGAGCCATTTAGACATGTTGTTATTTTCATAGACAAGAACAAAGCTGACAACAAACGTTAGAATTTATTGTAAATAAAAATATATGTATTAATTAAGAGATTGCTGTGGTATTATTAACTACAGCAATCTTTTTAACACTATAAAGTGGGTTTTCCACATTTTTATGTGGAATAATTAATGTTATCAACAATAATTTTATAATAAGATTAGATATTGATACTAGATTTGTTAATAAGTAATAGGAAAGATTGTGGATATCTTTTTGATATATACAAGATACTTGTAAATAATTGATTATAGTAATATAAAAAATTCTTATGTGAATGGAGAGATATTGATGGAGGATACAATCGCAGCTATTTCCACAAGTACAATGAGTAGTGGTGGAATAAGTATTGTAAGAATGAGTGGAAATAATGCTCTTGATATAGCAGACAAAGTATTTAAGTCTAAAAAAGGTGTTAAATTATCACAAGTTAAGAGTCATACAATACATTATGGAAATATTTACAATAAAGATGAATTAATAGATGAGGTGCTTGTAGCAGTAATGAAATCACCCAATACTTATACAAGAGAAGATGTAGTAGAGATTAATTGTCATGGTGGAATACTTGTAACTAGAAAGGTGCTTGAAACACTTTTAGAATATGGAGCAAGACCAGCAGAGCCAGGAGAATTTACAAAAAGAGCTTTCTTGAATGGCAGAATAGATTTATCACAAGCAGAAGCTGTTATAGAAGTAATTAATTCTAAAAATGAGTATGCCTTAAAGTCATCAGTTAATCAGCTTGATGGAAAATTATCTAAAAAAATAAAAGATATAAGAGATATTCTTATAGAAGATGTAGCTTTTATTGAGGCAGCATTAGATGACCCAGAACACATATCATTGGATAATTTTGTGGATAAGTTGGAAAAAAATGTGGATAACTGTGTGGATAATGTGGATAACTTATTAAAAACTTCTGATAATGGTAAGATAATTAAAGATGGAATTAGAACAGTTATCTTAGGAAAGACTAATGCAGGTAAGTCAAGTCTATTAAATGCGCTTGCAAAAGAAGAACGTGCTATTGTAACAGATATTGAAGGAACAACAAGAGATGTACTTGAAGAACAGATTAATATGGGTGGATTGCTTCTTAATATTGTGGATACAGCAGGAATAAGAGATACGGACGATTATGTGGAAAGTATTGGCGTAGAAAAGGCGAAAAAGTATGCAACAGACGCAGAGCTTATCATATATGTTGTTGATGCTTCAAGAAATCTCGATGAAAATGACGAAGAAATTATTGAGTTAATAAAAAATAAAAAAGTAATTATATTGTTGAATAAATCAGATATTAACACTATAATAACAGCGCAGGATATAACCAAAAAAATAAATTGTCCTGTAATATCAATTTCAGCCAAAAATGAAACAGGAATTGATAAGCTTGAAGATTGTGTAAAACAAATGTTTTTGCAGGGAAATATACAGTTTAATGAAGAAGTGTACATTACTAATGCAAGGCATAAGAAGTTGTTACAAGAGGCACTTGAAAGTCTTAAGCTTGTAAAAAATGGTATTGAAATGGGGATAAGTGAAGATTTCCTTACAATTGATATTATGACAGCCTATGAAAAGTTAGGTATGATAATAGGTGAAGAAGTACAAGACGATTTGGCTGATGAAATATTTAGTAAGTTTTGTATGGGCAAATAAATTGAAGTAGTGAGTTACAAAATTATATTTTTAATATAAATTTAATTGTATAAAAATACATCATTAAAAGAAAGACGGAGGGAAAAATGCCAAATATAAAAGAAGAGTATGACGTAGTTGTAGTTGGTGCTGGTCATGCAGGTTGTGAAGCAGCACTTGCAAGTGCAAGACTTGGACTTAATACTATATGTTTTACAGTAAGTTGTGAAAGTATTGCAATGATGCCATGTAATCCTAATATTGGAGGAAGTTCTAAAGGTCATTTAGTAAGAGAGCTTGACGCATTGGGCGGTGAGATGGGCAAAAATATTGATGCAACATTTATTCAATCTAAAATGCTTAATAAATCAAAAGGCCCTGCTGTTCATTCACTTAGAGCGCAAGCTGATAAAGCAGAATATAGCAAGAGAATGAGAATTGTAATGGAAAACACTGATAATCTTTTAGTAAGACAAGCAGAAGTGTCGGAACTTATGGTTGAAGATGGTGTAATAAAGGGTGTTAAAACATTTTCAGGTGCGCAGTATTATGCAAAAGCCGTTGTACTTTGTACTGGCGTATATTTAAAAGCTAGATGTATATATGGTGATACAAGTTATGAAACAGGTCCTAATGGGCTTCAAGCGGCAACACATCTTACAGCCTCTCTTATAGAAAATGGTATAGAGGTAAGAAGATTTAAGACGGGAACACCTGCAAGGGTTGATAAAAGGTCAGTCGATTTTTCAAAAATGACAGAGCAGTTTGGAGATGAGAAAGTTGTGCCATTTTCATTTACAACTGACCCAGAAAGTGTACAAAAAGAACAAGTATCGTGTTGGCTTACATACACAAATGAAGAAACACACAAGATTATAAGAGATAATCTTGACCGTTCTCCTTTGTATGCCGGTGTAATTCATTCAACAGGCCCGAGATATTGCCCTTCGATTGAAGATAAGGTTGTTAAGTTTGAGGATAAGGACAGACATCAGGTATTTATTGAACCAGAAGGACTCTATACTAATGAAATGTATCTTGGTGGTATGTCAAGTTCTATGCCAGAAGATGTTCAATATGCAATGTATAAGACAGTTCCTGGTCTTGAAAATGTTAAGATTGTAAGAAATGCTTATGCAATAGAATACGATTGTATTAATGCAGTTCAGTTAAAATCAAGTCTTGAGTTTAAAAATATAAAAGGGTTATTTTCAGGTGGTCAGTTCAATGGTAGTTCTGGCTATGAAGAAGCTGCAGCTCAAGGTCTTGTGGCAGGAATTAATGCTGCTATGTATGTTAAGGGAAAAGAGCCAATGATACTTGACCGTTCAGAAAGCTATATTGGTGTTCTTATAGATGACCTTGTTACAAAGGAAACTACAGAGCCTTACAGAATGATGACATCAAGAGCAGAATATAGACTTATATTAAGACAGGATAATGCTGATTTGCGACTTACAAAGCGTGGATATGAAGTTGGTCTTATAAGTGAAGAAAGAATGGAAGGCGTTCGTGAAAAAGAAAGACTTATAAAAGAAGAAATTGAAAGAGTATCTGGTGTAAATATTGGAACAGGCGATGAAGTTCAAGCAGTTATGGAGCAGTATGGAAGTACACCATTGAAAACTGGAGCTACACTTGCTGAACTTATAAAAAGACCAGAGCTTACTTACCAATGTTTAGCACCAATAGATAAGTATAGACCACAGTTAAGAGAAGATATTCAAGAGCAGGTTAATATTAATCTTAAATATGAAGGTTATATTGAAAGACAGTTAAGACAGGTAGAGCATTTTAAAAAGCTTGAAAATAAACTTATTCCAGAGAATATTGACTATACTAAAATTAATGGTTTAAGAAAAGAAGCTACACAAAAATTGTGTAAATTTAATCCACGTTCAATAGGACAGGCTTCAAGAATATCGGGGGTATCACCTGCTGATATATCTGTTCTTCTTGTTTATATGGAGCAGTTCTATAGAAATCAAAATTAGGAGAAATTAATGGAAAAACAAAAATTTATAGAATATCTTAGTAAGATAAATGTAAATCTTGATGATTTGCAATGTGAACAGCTTGACAAGTATTATAAAGTGCTTGTGGAGTGGAATGAGTTTATGAACCTTACAGGGATAACAGATTATGAAGAAGTTCAGATAAAGCATTTTGCGGATAGCTTAGCTTTAAAGGTAGCCGTTGACAATGTTCCTTCAAAATATGCTGATATTAAAAGTGTAATAGACTTTAGTAAAGATATGAGTATTATAGATGTAGGAACGGGAGCAGGTTTTCCGGGGCTTCCGTTAAAGGTAGCTTTTCCACAATGTAATGTTTTGTTGTTGGACTCATTAAATAAACGTGTTAAGTTTTTAGATGAAGTTATAAATCAATTGGGGCTTACTGATATAGAAGCTGTTCATGCAAGGGCAGAAGAGGGAGCTCGAAAACAAGATTATAGAGAAAATTATACTGTTGCAGTATCAAGGGCTGTGGCTAACCTTTCAACTCTTGTGGAATATTGTCTTCCTTTTGTAAAAGTTGGTGGATATTTTGTGGCGTATAAGTCGGGAGATATAGATATTGAAGCTAGTAACTCGCAAAATGCTGTGAAGTTATTAGGTGGTGAGATTGAATATATTTATAAATTCAGACTGCCAGATACAGATATTGATAGGTCGGTTGTATTTATTAAAAAGGTGAAAAATACGGCTAAGAAGTATCCAAGAAAAGCAGGATTGCCATCAAAAGAACCATTATAAAACTTGAGTTTTTGTATTTTGCATTTTTAGTGGTTTGGGATAGTATTATTATATAAATAAACATACACCAGAAAAAATAAGTATATTTTGATATAGATAAATAAGTATTAAGAACCTCTAAGATAAGCTGTAAAATTTTTCAAGACGTACGAGTCGGAAAAAATGCGACATCGTGTCGCTTTTTCCTAACTTGCACATCCATGTGCAAGTTACTCTGATATTGTATAGCTTATCTAAGACGTTCTAAATACTTATCATAATATATCAAAATATACTGATTTTTTCTGTTTATATTCATTTTATTTATTAATATTTATTGAGTACAAAAGTTTAAAGGTAGGTTTTAACGGCTTTTGAAAAGGCTATAGGGCGTTCTAGTTGTGGTAGGTGCTTTGTTTCTTTTATTGTAGTTGTTTTTATTGATGGATTGAGTGCTTCGTATTCTTTGGCAATTTGTTCTGCGTGTTTATCATGTTCACCAGATATTATACATATACTGTTGTCAAGTTGGTTTACGGCTCTGCTTATAGAAGCTGTTGTGTAGTGACCTTGTATGCTTGAGTAAAGGTACTTTGCGTATGAGCCACCAATATGAGAGTTTTCGTGATAAGCATTTATATCGGAGAGTACGTTAATATTTGAATGGCAAATATTATTATATATGAAGTTATCATGTATCTTTTTACGGCTCATGCAGATGTTGTAAATTAATGTTCCAATTATTGGTAAGTTAATTATGTGTCTTTGCATAGAGTTGCATTTTGTAGGAGCTTTTAGTGCGTTTTTGATACTTTCTGGATTGACAAGTATTATTGAATTAAATAAATATGAATTATTGTACGCAGTCATTAAAGTAATTGGAGCAGATTTTCCAGTGGCAATTACAGAAACTTTTTTATGTATTACATTCATGATAAAGTCATTAATTAACTGTGTGTACATATAAGTTGTATATGTAATATTTGGCTTGTCAGAGTGACCACAGCCCAATAAATCTATTGCATATACACAATATTCGTCGCTTAATATAGATATCACATTTTTCCATTCATAAGATGAAGCTGTAGTATCTAAATCATGGATAAGAAGAAGTGGACTGCCACTTCCTGAAACTGTGTATTTTATTTTTCCAAACTTCCATTCGAATTCTTTTTCGTCAGCTTTAGCTGTTACATGGTTAATTGTAGACATTCTGAAAATAAATTTATTTATTGAGTGGGTTGTTGCTATAACACTAATACCCATAGTTGCAGAAATACCGATTTTAGACCATTTGTTCATAATAACCTCCATTCATATGCGTATTGAAGTATATTTGTAGTTCAATAACATATAATAATTAATTTGATATTTGTATATTTTCTTACGTCCAAAAAGTATATATTAATTATAATAAAAAAAATTAAAACTATCAATGTTTTTGGCAACTAAAAAAATGTAATGTTTTTAAATATATGTTATATTGTTTTGAATTGTATTTTGTGAAAATATTAACTTCTTATTCCAATAAAATCCAAAAAACACATTAAATACAATATACAGGAATTGATTTATTTTCAGAAATAGAGTAATATTGTTAGTGTTCAGAATGGATAAGATTAGAAATTATTGATATGATATTCATAGTTAATAAGTGTGTCATTCAAGTATCAGGATGGTGATAAATTTGGAAAAGATAATTCAATATATTAAAGATGAGCTTAATGGACTTAAGTTAAAACAAGAACAGATTGAAGAAAAGCTTTATACTAATGAACTTGATATACAAGGATGTATTAAAGCTATAGAAAAACTTAATCAAAGTAGTGACTCTACTGGAATGATATTTTTATCCACAGATAAAAAAACAGGTTTTGATATTGAAGAAATTGAACGACTGAATGGTATAATTAGTCAGTTAAAGTCACAACAAAATGATATGATATCAGAACGTGATAATATTACAAAGAAAATTAAAGAAATTGAAGATATACTATCTGAAAAAAGTACTTATAAAAAACAAAAGGCAAAATATACAAGCTATGACCTTATTAATTATGTTGAAACAGAGCGACAGAGAATATCAGGCGATATTCATGACTCTATTATTCAAAATCTTACAGCATTAATGTATAAGATAGAGCTTATAAAAAAAGTTATGGATACAGACCATAATAGAGCTAAGCTTGAGCTTGAAGCAGGAAATAAGATTGTAAAAGATTGTATTGGTGAGTTAAGAAATATAATATTTAATCTTCATCCGATGTCACTTGATGACCTTGATACAAAAAGTGTATTTTATGACTTTATACAAAAAATAAAGACATCAACTAATATGATTGTAGACTTTAAATACAAAAGTGATGTTGAACATGTAAATAATTCAATTGTTGTTGTGCTACTAAGAATTATTCAAGAATTATGTAATAATTCAATTAAACATTCTGATGGTAGCAGAATAGATATTAATGTTAATATATCTAATAATTTAATTACAATAGTACAGTCTGACGATGGAATTGGTTATGATTATAATTTGATTGACAAACCGAAAACTACAACGGATAATACAGGGTATGGTCTTATCCTGTTAAAGGAAAAGGTCGGACTTATAAATGGAACTATTAGTGTTAATACAAAAAAAGAAGGTGGAACAGAATATAAATTGACAGTTCCAATACCCAAAGAAAGCTAAAAATGTGCTTGAATATCAAAAGAAAAGGGGAATTTAATATGTCTATAAGAGTTTTTTTAGCAGATGACCACATGATGGTAAGAGAAGGACTTAAACAATTACTTGAATTGAATGATGAAATAGAAGTTATTGGTGAAGCAGGAGATGGCTATGAATGTCTTAATCTTGTCAATAAGACTAATCCTGATGTTGTATTGTTAGATATTAATATGCCTAATCTTGATGGCTTAAAAGTGCTTCAGATAATGAGAGAGCAAAAGATGCAAAACAAGGTTATATTTCTTACAATTCACAAGGAAGTTGACTATTTGGTTCAGGCAATGGATTATGGCTGTGATGGTTATATTTTAAAGGATTCAGATTTTGCAACTTTAGTTGAAGCTATTGAAACAGTATATGAGGGAAAGACATATATTGAGCCATCGCTTACTAATCTTTTAAATGCTAATCTTGCTGAAAGAGATGTAATGCAGGATAAGATTAATGAACTTACAAAGAGAGAAGTTGAAGTATTAAAGCTTCTTGCAAATGGAATGTTTAATAAAGAGATTGCAGCAACACTTAATATTAGTGAGAGAACTGTAAAAAATCATGTGTCTAATATTTTTAAGAAAATTATGGTATCTGATAGAACACAGGCTGCTGTATTTGCAATTAAGAATAATCTTGTTAAAATAAAGTAATTAATTTGAGAAATTTATAAGCTATTTTTACATATTAAATAGACACCTTACTTATTGTATTAAACAATTAAAGTAAGGTGTTTTTATGTTTCACGTGAAACATTGATTTTGTATTTTATGTGAAGAAAATAGTAGTATAATAATAAATTAAGGAAAGTATAACCACATGAACAACAAAAATATTATATTAAGTTTGTGGAGAGACATTAATGTTTCACGTGAAACATTTTTATATCTATAACAAATGCTTTTT
>URYE01000038.1 GCA_900551945.1 uncultured Eubacterium sp.
GAGAATATGTATTAAGCTATAAGATGAACGCCCAACCGTAAGGGCAAGATGTAGTATTCTATGTTTTTCTACATTTTATTTTACGGTTAAAATGTTGTTTAAAATGTCTTTAATGTATTCTAAAATTTTATTTGGTGAATTGATAAATTCACTATTTGGCTCAAAAAAGGAATGAGTGTCGCTATAATTTTCTTTAAATGATGGTGATATTATATTATTGTACTGCATTAAGAAGCTTCCATTTTTGTATATATAGCAATTAGAAGCTTTTGCAGGCTGACGGTAATTTTTATCAATAAATGAAGCTACACTTTTGTGCATAGCTTGGTCTTCTGATGGTATATAGTAATAATCTTTGTAGTTTGGATAAAAATATTTTAAATTCCCACTAAAAATAGGAGCTTTTATAGTGATTGTATTGTCTTGTATATTGATTAGAAATGGTTCTTTAATGTAATTTATTGGTGTAATAAGTTTACATGGTAAAGTTAGGGTAAATATAACTTCATAAGATAGATTACCATGATAGTCAATATAATCTGAAATTTTAGTATCTAATAAGTCATAATTATGGTTTATTATATTTAGATAATTTAGTATAGGAGATATATTAATTAGCCCTTCTATATCGTCATGATTGTGCAAAAGTAGTAGTTCAAGGAGTGTATTGTCTTTTGAAAGCACATAATTTTTATAATATTTTATAAGCTCACCGCCAGAATATTTATCAGTGCGGTGGATTTTTAAAAATTCTTCAATTGATTTTTGTTTATAATTTTCAAGTCTAAGTAAAGCTTTTAAAGGCTGTATAATGCGAAAAATGTCAATGCTATTATTGATTAAGTCCTTTAAAGGTGAGTTAATATTTAATATATAACATCTTCCATTAATAAAAGAAATGTCAAATCTTTCTCCATTAAAAGATATAACATATTTGTAATTATTTATAAAAGTTAAAAAGTCTTTTAAAATGTCAGCTTCTTCATTAGGAGAAGTTGCAAACCACTGTGTATACAACCATTGTGAATTATCACAAGAATTGTCTTTATTTTCTAAAGAAATGTTATTAATATCATTTTCGCAAAAAATATCATTGGTGATAGTTGACTTATTTTTAGAAGCGATGTCAGATAGATATGCTGCACCAATTAGATAGCACATAGAATTTTTATACGAAAAGCCTGTTGTTTCTATATCAAAGAAAATAAAATCGTTAATATTTTTAGAATAATTATTTAAAAGATAAGAAAAATCTTCTTTGAAATGTATATTTTTAAGTACGTTAGTAATTTTTTTCATAAAACCTCATTTCTACATATTTTACATAAATTTTACAAATTGTCATATTTGATGATATTTTGTGTTGAAAAATGACAAATGGTCAATTTAAGTTAAAAAAATGTCAAATTTTGTTAAAAAAGTATCAGAAAATGTTAAAAAACTATCAGTTTTTGTCTATTATATACTAATGTATACACAAAAAAAAGTAGATTTTCTTCGCTTAATGATATAAAATATTAATTAGATAAAAAATTATAAGGAGAATTATGTCATGGGAAAATCTACATTTAAAGGTGGAGTACATCCATATGATGGTAAGGAATTGTCGAAAGATGTTCCAATCAAAGAACTATTCCCAGAGGGTGATATGGTATTTCCTCTCTCACAGCATATAGGAGCTCCAGCAGTTCCAGTTGTTGCAAAGGGAGACCATGTATTAGCAGGTCAGCTAATAGCAGAGGCAGGCGGATTTATTTCTGCTAATATCCATTCATCTGTTTCAGGTACAGTTAAGGCGATTGAGCCAAGAACACTTGCAACAGGCGGTAAGTGCAATTCAATTATCATTGAGAATGATGGAAAGTATGAAGAGGTCGAATATTTTCCAAAGAAGCTTGAAGAACTTTCAAGAGAAGAAATCAGAGAACGAGTTAAGGCAGCAGGCGTAGTAGGTATGGGAGGTGCTGGTTTCCCAACTAATGTAAAGCTTACACCAAAGAATCCAGAAGCAATAGATTATATTATTGTTAATGGTGCAGAATGTGAGCCTTATCTTACATCAGATTACAGAAGAATGTTAGAAGAATCTGATAAGCTCGTTTTAGGTCTTAAAGTTGCGTTATCACTTTTCGACCACGCACATGGTATTATCGGTATTGAAGATAATAAGCCAGAAGCAATTGTAGCTATGCAAAAGGCAGTTGCAAATGAACCTAACATAGAAGTAAAAGAACTTGTGACTAAGTATCCACAGGGTGGAGAGCGTTCTTTAATCTATGCAACAACAGGAAGAAGTATCAATTCTTCAATGCTTCCTGCTGACGCAGGCTGTATAGTACAAAACGTTGATACAATTTATTCAATTTACAGAGCTGTTATTGAAGGTAAGCCATTAACAAGAAGAATTGTTACTGTAACAGGTGATGGAGTTAAAAATCCTGGAAACTTCAATGTATGGCTTGGTATGAATTACAGACAGCTTCTTGACGCAGCAGGCGGTCCTGTTGGTGAACCTGAAAAGTATATCTCAGGTGGTCCAATGATGGGATTTGCTATGTATAGTCTTGATGTTCCTGTAGTTAAGGGTAGCTCATCACTTCTTGTTATGAAGGAAGATATTGTGTCAAAAATTGAATCATCTGCTTGTATAAGATGTGGCAGATGTGGCGAGGGCTGTCCAAGTCATCTTCTTCCAGCAAAGCTTGCAGGCTTCGCTTCAAGAAATAACGAAGCAGGTTTCCTTAAGTTTGATGGTATGGAATGTGTTGAATGTGGTAGCTGTTCATTTGTCTGTCCAGCTAAGCGACCATTGACACAGCAGATTAAGTCAATGAGAAGAACAATTATGGCTAACAGAAGAAAGAAGTAGAAAGGTGGACAAATCAGTGAGTGATTTATTTAACGTATCGACAAATCCTCATGTACGAAGCAAGGATACGACGCAGACAATAATGAGAGATGTTCTTATTGCTCTAGCGCCTGCTAGTATATTTGGTGTTTATAACTTTGGGCTTGATGCGCTTATAAGAATTGTAGTAGGTATTGCAGCTTGTATGGCGTTTGAAGCTCTTTATCAGTATCTAATGCACAAAAAGATTACTGTAATGGACTTAAGTGCAGCCGTTACAGGACTTTTAATAGCCCTTAATGTTCCTCCAACATTAAATATTGGATTTGAAATTATTGGCTGTGCATTTGCAATTATTATTGTTAAGCAGTTATTTGGTGGTTTAGGTCAGAACTTTATGAACCCTGCTCTTGCAGCAAGATGTTTCCTTCTTATTGCATTTACAGGTCCAATGACAAAGTTCGTTTATGATGGTGTATCAGGAGCAACTCCTCTTGCAATCTTAAAGCCAGGTGGAGAAGCAGAAGGTACAGTAAGTCTTATGGATATGTTTATTGGTAAAACAGGTGGTGTTATTGGTGAAACATCAGTAATTTGCCTTTTAATAGGTGCTATATACCTTGTTTTCCGTAAGGTTATTTCTTTAAGAATACCTGTAACTTATGTTGCTACATTTGCAGTACTTATATTCCTTTTTGCACCAGGTCATCAGTTTGATGTTACATATTTAGCTGAACAGATTTGTGGTGGTGGTCTTATATTAGGTGCTTTCTTTATGGCAACTGATTATGTAACTTCACCAATTACACCTAATGGTAAGATTGTATTCGGTGTTGTTTTAGGTTTACTTACATTTATATTCAGAATGTTTGGTGGTTCAGCAGAAGGTGTTTCTTATGCAATTATCTTCTCAAACCTTTTAGTACCACTTATTGAAATGGTAACAGTTCCAAAGTCATTTGGTAAGAAGAAACCAGAAAAGGAGGCTGCAAAATAATGAACAAAATTATTAAAGACGCATGTATATTATTTGCGATTACACTTGTAGCCGGAGTTTTACTTGGTGCTGTTTATGATATTACTAAAGCACCAATAGCTAATCAGAATGAAAAAGCTAAACAAGAAGCTTACAAAGCAGTTATGGCTGATGCTGAAAGCTTTGAAGAAATTGACGGATTTAGTGTAGAAGATGGAGCAACAGCTTATTTAGCAAATGGTGATGAAGATTATTCAGCCGATGAAATAACAGAAGTTGTTGCTGGTATTAAGAACAACAAGATAGTAGGTTTTGTTGTTACAGTTGTAGCTGGTGATGGTTACGGCGGAGATATTAAGTTCTCAGTTGGTGTTAAGGCTGATGGTACATATTCAGGTACATCAATCCTTTCTATCAGCGAAACTGCTGGTCTTGGTATGAGAGCTAAGACAGACCCAACATTTCTTGGTCAGTTAGAAGGCAAGAACGTAAGTAAGTTCAATGTTGTAAAAGATGGAACAGGTTCATCAGCAGATGATAAGGTTGACGCAATCGGTGGTTCAACAGTTACATCTAAGGCAGTTATCAAGGGTGTTAATGCAGCTTTAACTGTATACAATGGACTTGTTTCTGAAAATGTAAAAACAGTAGGAGGTGCTACAATTGAATAAATGTGCTGAAAGACTTTATAATGGTTTAATCAAAGAAAATCCTACATTTGTTTTAACACTTGGTATGTGTCCAACACTTGCTGTTACAACATCAGCAATTAATGGTATAGGTATGGGACTTTCTTCAACAGTAGTATTAGTGATGTCTAACCTTATGATATCATTACTTAGAAAAGTTATTCCAGATGGTGTAAGAATGCCAGCGTTCATCGTTATCGTTGCTTCATTCGTTACAATGGTACAGTTCCTTATGCAGGGCTACCTTCCATCACTTTATGATTCACTCGGAATTTATATTCCACTTATCGTTGTTAATTGTATTATTCTTGGTCGTGCTGAGTCTTATGCTTCTAAGAACCCAGTTATTCCATCAGCATTTGATGGTCTTGGTATGGGTCTTGGCTTCACATGTGCGATTACAATTCTTGGTGCTGTAAGAGAACTTCTTGGTGCAGGTACAATCCTTTCAACAGGAAGCTCAGCATTAGTTGATTTCTCTACAATGGGATATACTCCAGCAAGTATATTTATTCTTGCTCCTGGAGCATTCTTTGTTCTTGCAATGTGTATTGCTGTTATGAACAGAATTAAGAGAAAAAATGGTATGAAGCAGGCAGAAGTTCCTGATTATATCGGAGATGACGAAAAAGATGCTTAAACATAGATTATTCTGTGTTGTAGCAAAAGCTTAATATTTTATGCGTATTAATACGCAGGAATGGAGATATAATGAGTTTATTAATTATAGCGATTAGTGCTGCATTGGTAAACAATGTAGTTTTAAGTCAGTTCCTCGGTCTGTGTCCTTTCCTTGGTGTATCTAAGAAGATTAACACAGCAGCCGGTATGGGTGGAGCTGTTATCGGTGTTCTTACAATAGCATCTGCGCTTTGTAGTCTTATATATGACTTTATTTTAACACCGCTTGATTTAACATACTTAAATACAATCGTATTTATCCTTGTAATTGCTTCATTAGTTCAGTTCGTTGAAATGTTCTTAAAGAAGACATCACCAGCTCTTTATGAGTCACTTGGTGTATACCTTCCACTTATTACAACTAACTGTGCTGTTCTTGGTGTTGCTCTTACAAATGTTCAGAATGGTTACAACTTTATTGAATCAGTTGTATGTGGTTTTGGTACAGCAATTGGTTTCACTATCGCCATTGTTATTATGGCAGGTATTCGTGAAAGAATTGAATTTAACGATGTTCCAGAAAGTTTCCAGGGAATGCCATTAGTTCTTCTTACAGCAGGACTTATGTCAATTGCATTCTTCGGTTTCTCAGGAATACTTTAAGAGAGAGGAGAGCATAAAATGACAGGTATTATTATTGCGGCAGTAGTTGTTGGCTGCGTAGGTCTTGTACTCGGACTCTTTCTTGGTTTCATGGGTAAGAAGTTTGCAGTAGAGGTTGACCAGAAGGAAATCGATGTTAGAGCAGAACTTCCAGGTAACAACTGTGGTGGTTGTGGATATGCTGGTTGTGACGCACTTGCTAAGGCAATTGCAGCAGGGGAAGCAGAAGTAAATGCTTGTCCTGTTGGAGGAGAAAAAGCCGCTGCTAAGATTGCAGCTATTATGGGTGCAGAAGTTGGCGACAGTGTAAGAATGACAGCATTTGTTAAATGTTCTGGTGACTGTAACAGTGCTAAAGAAAATTATAAGTACTCAGGTGTTGAAGAATGTACAGTAATGCCATTTGCACCAAATGGTGGTTCTAAGGCTTGTACATACGGTTGTATGGGTTATGGTTCATGTGTTAAGGCATGTCCATTTGATGCAATCCATGTAAAAGATGGTATTGCAGTTGTTGATAAGGAAAAGTGTAAGGCTTGTGGTAAGTGTGTTGCTACTTGTCCAAGACACCTTATTGAACTTATTCCATACAAGGCTAAGTATGCCGTAACTTGTGCTTCTAAGGATAAGGGTAAAGATGTAATGGTAGCTTGTTCAGTTGGTTGTATCGGTTGTATGCTTTGTACAAAGCAATGTAAGTTTGATGCTATCACAGTTGAGAATAATATTGCACACATTGATTATGACAAGTGTGTTGGCTGTGGATTATGTGCTTCTAAGTGTCCAAAGAAGATTATTCATTTACAACAGAATAAGTAATAATTGAATAAGATAATTTAGTTTTTAAAGAGATTGATGTGTTGTGATTATCATATCAATCTCTTTTTTGTATATATTTTGGTTGTGGTGATAGCAGGAGTATATAAGTAAACACACACCAGTAAAAGTACAACCACCTATATTTGTATGCCTTCATCGAACAAGGGTCTTCGCTGTAGACACACAAATATAGATGATTGTTCTTTTAATGGTGCATTTATTGCTTATATACTCCTGCTATCTTTACGGTAGGTTGTATTGGTATTATTAAGTAAGAAATTAATTTTATTGTGGGAAGTGATAAGGGGAAATTTGCTTTAATTGAGTGGGGATAGTGTTATAGCTAGGTGATGAAGTGGATTGTTATGTTGGTATGATTGGAAAATATGAAAACTCATGTATTGAAAAAAGTTAGGGAAGTATTTATAATATGTGGGGAGTAAAAAGTTTAGAATGGAGAATCAAATGAATACAGAACTAAGTAATGTTAAGAAGAAAAAAAGGGATATTATTTTTATTGGGGTGCTTTTAGTGGTGGCATTGATAGCATTTTTTGTAGTAGATAAATTTATTAAAAAAGATGGAAATAAAGTTGTTATTAAGGTTGACGGGGAGATTGTTAAAATTGTTAATCTGACAGACACAAATAATATTATTGTTAATGGATATGATGGTGGAACTAATACTGTTGTAATTGAAAATGGAACTGTGTATATGACAGAAGCTGACTGCCCTGATAAGATTTGTGTTAATACGGGAAAGATAAGTAAGATTGGAGAAACTATTGTTTGTCTGCCACATAGAGTAGTGGTGGAAATTCAAGGGGAAGTATCTCAAAGTGATAGTGATGATAGTATAGACTCTGTAGTCAAATAATAGTAAATAAATACATATTCTCGCAACTGGATATCAAGAACTGTGGTGTTATCGTTAAGTAATGGTGGGATTGTGAGTATAGGCTTAGATTATTGGAAATATGTAATAAATTTTTTGAAAATAAGAAAGGGTATTGATAAAAAATGAAGCAAGAAAGAACAAGAAAGATAGCTATGTGCGGTGTGCTTACTACGTTGGCTATGATATTTAGTTATATAGAGAGTATTATTCCTATACCTATTCCAGTGCCTGGGATTAAGTTAGGAGTAGCTAATATTGCTATTGTTAGTGTTTTGTATATTGTGGGGGCAAAAGAAGCATTTGTAGTTGATGTTTTAAGAATAACACTTACAGCTTTGTTGTTTGGTAATCTTAATTCTTTTTTATTTAGTATGTTTGGTGGGGTATTAAGTATTGTAGTTATGATAATTTTAAAAAAAATGAGGTGGCTTTCTGAGATTGGAGTTAGTGTAGCAGGTGGTGTTACACATAACATAGGTCAGATTGTTGCAGCTATATGGATTATGGGAAGTAGTGCTATCGCATTGTATTTGCCTGTGCTGTTGATATCTGGCGTTATTACAGGAATTGTAATAGGTATAGTAGCAGGAATGGTTATGAAAAGAGTGAGAGTGGTGTAGAGTGTTGTACATAATTTCAAAATATAAGAAATTGAATTGCCATAAAAGAATTGTAAATAGGAATATATATTTGTTTTATGTTTGAATTAGTTGTAATATAGTGTTTTGATATAATAATAAGTTTTTTAAGAGTATAAGTAAGAGTTCAATATTAAAGGCGGTTACAATAGAAAATGCAACCGCCTTTTTTTAAAACTTAATCTTTATATTGTTGTTGTAATTCGATATCTTCTACTGACTTTGCAATAGAATGTGTAATTGGTTTCCATTCTACTTTCTTTACTAATGCTACTAAAGAAATAGGAATGTATGTAGCCATAAATATTGGGAATGTAAATAAATACATAATCTTTTTCTTAGTAGGCGCAAATATCTTATTCCATTCAGTAATAAGTGTTATAAGTCCCATAAAGAAAATAAGGAAGTAAAAATTAATACAACCATAACCAATTGCCATAAGTGTTGGCTTTAATAACATTTTGAATACGTGCATATTAGATGCGGCAACTATTAAAAAGCCTAAGTTAAGTACTATACAGCCAACTGATAAAAGTGTTGCAGGAGCGAGTGTCATAAACATATCATAACAAGACACGAACATTTCTCGCTTTTTAAACATCATAGAAATAAGTTCCTTACCATACTTGTACATAACTTGGTAGAAGCCTTTTGACCAACGCATACGTTGGTTCCATGACTGCTTAAATGTTGTTGGCTGTTCATCGTAGAACATAGCATTTTCACAGTAACCAATCTTTTCACCTTCAAGAATATTAACAACAGAAAATTGAATATCTTCTGTAAGCAAGTTAAACTTCCAACCGTTGTTTTTCTTGATTATAGAGCTATTTACAAGGAAACCTGTTCCAGATACGGCACAGCTTGTTTTTAACATCATTCTAGGGTTGTTAAGATACTTTGCTTCTCTTATAAACCAAAGTGAATAACCTGCTGTAATCCAGTTAGTATCAAAATTCTTAGAATTTCGATAACTTGTGATGACCTTGTATCCTGTATCGAATACTTTATTCATCTCTTTTACATAATTTTTATCAATTACATTATCTGCGTCAAAAATAAAATACCCATCATAGGCATCATAATCACCAAAATCTTCTGATATTTTAGAAAAAGCATAGTCAAGAGCATATCCTTTACCAACGAGCATATTGTTAAAACGCTCATATACGATTGCCCCATTCTTTCTTGAAATTTCTGCTGTATTGTCTGTACAATTATCAGCGACTACGATAACATCAATAAGTTCTTCTGGGTAATTCTGCCCCTTAATACTTTTTATAAGGTTGCCAATAACGGCACTTTCATTCCTTGCAGCTATAATAAAAGCAAAATGATGGTTTTTTGAAGCCTCAGGAATGACCTTCTTTTTATTTTTATCCCCTACTAATGCAATAACTACATATATAAACTGATAAAAATACAAAACGGTCAATGCAACGTATAATATTGCATTGATTGAATTAACAAATTCCATTATTATCCTCTCCATTTTTAAATGAAAATAATTTTTGATTTTTCTAAAGTCCTTTACAGATTATAACATTACTTTCAAAGGTGTCAATAGTTTATTGAGCATTTTCTCTATTTTTAATATAAAATGACGTTATTGTACAGAGAAAAATAATTGACAAATCTGTTCAATATTATATTATATATTTAAGTTTTTATATTTTACATTTTTAAATTGTAAAGATATAATCAGTATATACACACCACAGAAAAGTACAATTGTATGTGTTTATATGTCATTATGGAACAAATATGTTCCATATTGTCATACGAATATATACAATTGTTCTTTTAATGGTATATTTATTGTTTTTATACTGATTATATTTTATAAGATTTTATTCAGATGTAAAATATATCTAAAGAATATGGAGGTCTTAATATGTATAGAGAAGTTTCTAAATTAATAATGTATGGCAATATGGATAAAGAAAGTATCCTTATGAAGATGGCAGATATTTTCAGAAAGTTTGACAATAAAGAAGAAGCAGATGAAGTGCTTATTCAGGAAATATATACACAGATAAAAAGAATACTTATTGTTGCAACTGACTATGGCTTTGACAAAAATTTATGGCACAATTATCTTACATTTATTCTTATCACAAATGAAAATCCATTTAGCATAACTTGTGAAAAAATAGGCGCAAATGACGGTAGTGTTAATGAATTTGCTAAAAATGATTTTACTGTGTTTAGAAATCTTTTTAACTTTGATTTTTCAGAAATTGAAAATGCACTTGGTATAAATTGCTTTTCATTAATTTCTAATTATAAGTCAATTGTAAAAAAAGAACTTATGTACAATAAAAATGTAAGCGAAAAAGTACAAGCATTAAGTGAAAAGCTTGAAAATGCTAAAGATGAACAGGAGTTTTTTGACGGTGTAACACAGTTTTACAAAGATTACGGCGTAGGAATGTTTGGACTTAACAAGGCGTTTAGAATAAGCAGCAATGAAAATACAGGTGTTGTATTCCATCCTATTAACAATATGGATAAGGTTATGCTTGATGACCTTATTGGATATGAAATACAAAAGCAAAAGCTTATTGACAATACAGAAGCATTTGTTCAGGGAAGAAAGGCTAATAACACACTTCTTTACGGTGACAGTGGTACTGGTAAGTCAACAAGTATTAAGGCTATTGTTAATCAGTATTATGACCAAGGACTTAGAATGATAGAGATTTACAAACATCAGTTTAAGGACTTGTCAACAGTTATTTCTATGATTAAAAATAGAAATTATAAGTTTATAATATATATGGACGATTTGTCATTTGAAGAATTTGAAATTGAATACAAGTTCTTAAAGGCAGTAATTGAAGGCGGTGTTGAAACTAAGCCAGAAAATATCCTTATTTATGCAACTTCTAACAGAAGACATCTTATCAAGGAAACATGGAATGATAGAAGCGATATGCAGTCTGATAATGGTATTCACAGGTCAGATACTATCGAAGAGAAGTTATCTCTTGTAAATAGATTTGGTTGTCAGATATGTTATTCAAAGCCATCTAATAAGGAATTTTATGATATTGTTATTAATCTTGCAAAAAGAAATAATATCAATATGACAGAAGAAGAATTGCACAGCGAGGCTAATAAGTGGGAGATAAGTCATGGTGGAATTTCAGGACGTACAGCACAACAATTTATCAATCACTGTCTTTCTATGCAGGAAAAGTAAGTTACATATATGGAGGTTTTAAAGAATGATTTCCTATATTAAAGGGGAACTTGTAGAAATATTTGACGACTTGATTGTGGTGGAAAATAATAATATTGGATATAATATAAGAGTTCCTAAGTGTGTTATTGATGAAATGCCAGCTACAGGAAACATAGTTAAAGTATATACATATATGTATGTAAGAGAAGATGCTATTAATCTTTTTGGCTTTTTATCTCGTGATGAAGTTGATGTTTTTAAAATGCTTATCAATGTAAGCGGAATAGGGCCTAAGGGTGCGCTTGCTATTCTTTCTACTATGAGTGTTGACCAGTTAAGATTTGCTGTGTTAGCAGATGATGTAAAGGTTATTAAGAGTGTTCCGGGAGTTGGTGCAAAGACAGCACAAAGACTTATAATTGAATTAAAGGATAAGTTGAATTTAGAGGAAACATTTGAAAAGGCTCTTAATAACAGTGAAAAGAAGAATAAGGCAAATAATAATGTTATGCTTGCAAGAAATGACGCAGTTGAGGCACTTGTGGCACTTGGCTATAGTAATAGTGAAGCATTAAGGGCGGTTAAGCTTGTTGATAACGCAGAAGAAAAAGACTCTGATATGATATTAAAAGAAGCCTTGAAGAAAATTGCAACAATGTAATATAATTGAATTGCATAAAGAAAATAGTATTAAATTTTATAGTCGCTGATTGCTTGACCGCACTTCCATGTGCGGTACATCACTGTTTTTATACAGCATAACTAAGAATTACTAAGTTTTTACCATATACTATAAAATTTAATACTATTTTCTTTGAAGAAACATGAAGTTTAAAATATAGTGATATTATTATTAAGAAAGGTATGGTTTGGGAATGGAAAAAAGGGTGATATCGACGGAACTTGCTGAAGAAGATATTAAAATAGAAAACAATCTGCGTCCATTATCACTTGATGAATACATTGGGCAGGAAAAAGTTAAAAGAAATCTTAGAGTATATATACAAGCTGCTAAGGAAAGGGGTGACGCTCTTGACCATGTGCTTTTTTATGGTCCACCGGGACTTGGTAAGACTACACTTGCGGGAGTTATTGCAAGCGAACTAGGAGTTAATCTTAAAGTTACCTCAGGACCGGCTATAGAAAAGCCGGGTGAAATGGCAGCAATTCTCAATAATTTGTCAGAGGGCGATGTGTTATTTGTCGATGAAATTCACCGCCTTAATAGGCAGGTAGAAGAAGTGCTTTATCCTGCAATGGAAGATTATCAGATAGATGTTATGATAGGTAAAGGCGCAGGAGCACGTTCAATAAGATTAGAGCTTCCAAAGTTTACACTTGTAGGAGCTACAACAAGAGCCGGACTTTTATCAGCACCACTTCGTGACAGATTTGGAGTAGTAAGTCATCTTGAATATTATAGTGTTGATGAGCTTCAAACAATTATTATACGTTCTGCAAATGTATTGAATGTTGATATTGACAGCAAGGGAGCATATGAGCTTGCTAGAAGGTCAAGAGGAACACCACGTCTTGCTAATCGACTTCTTAAGCGTGTAAGAGATTTTGCGCAAGTTAAGTATGACGGTAGAATAACTTGGGAAGTGGCTGACTACGCCCTTGATTTGTTAGATGTTGACAAAAATGGACTTGATAGAAATGACAGAATTATATTAAATACAATTATTTCAAAGTTTTCAGGTGGGCCTGTCGGTATAGAAACACTTGCGGCTTCAATAGGAGAAGACTCAGGAACACTTGAAGAAGTTTACGAGCCATATCTTATACAGAATGGTTTTATAAATAGAACTCCGAGAGGCCGAGTAGCTACTAAAGAAGCATATATTAATCTGGGTATTGAACAAATGTAGAAAGTATTGTATAATTAAATCTAATTATTTGTTTATATTATATATTATTTTGAACATATTAACAATCAGGGAGGTTTTCCATGTCATCAAAAAATAATACAGAGGTAATTATTGGAGGTAAAGTATTTACCTTAAGCGGTTATGAAAGCGAAGAATACCTCCAGAAAGTTGCGTCATATATTAATGGCAAACTCGCTGAGTTTAATGCAGATGACGCCTACAGAAGACAGTCTGCGGAATATAGGGCTAATATTATGTATCTTAATATAGCTGATGATTATTTTAAGGCAAAAGCACTTGGAGAGAGTTTGCAGACCGAGATTGACAATAAAGATAAGCAGATTAACGATTTGAAGCACGAGCTTATAACTGCGCAGATTAAGATTGACGCATTAAATAAGGAAAAGACAGAGTTAAAAGGTCAAATAAGTGCTTATCAAAAAAGTGTTGATAAGTTAGAGGAGCAGTTAGGCAGTAACAGTGCTATAAGCAAATAGTAAAGCAAGTTACTAATATCTGTTTGATGTAATATTTGGGAGAAATGATTTGATAAGATATAATAATAAAGTAGAAGTGCTTGCACCTGCTGGTTCGTATGATATTATGGAAGCTGTAATTAATGCAGGAGCTGATGCAGTATATCTTGGCGGAAGTTGTTTTGGAGCAAGAGCATTTGCAGGCAATTTGAGTAAAGAAGAACTTTTAAAGGCGATTGATTTTGCACATATAAGAGATAGAAAGATTTATCTTACTGTTAATACACTTTTAAAGGAAAGAGAACTTGATAAACAGCTTGTAGAGTATTTAACACCATTTTACGAGGCAGGACTTGATGCGGTTATTGTACAGGATATGGGTGTGTTTAAGACGATAAGGCAACATTTTCCTGATATGGCAGTACACGCAAGTACTCAGATGACAATAACAGGAGTAGAAAGTGCCAAAATACTTGAAAAGCTTGGTGCTTCAAGAGTTGTAACGGCAAGAGAACTTAACCTTAATGAGCTAAAAGCTATACATGATAATACTAATATAGAAATAGAAAGCTTTGTTCATGGTGCGCTTTGCTATTGCTATTCAGGACAGTGTCTTTTAAGTAGTATGAATGGTGGCAGAAGTGGCAATCGTGGAAGGTGTGCGCAGCCTTGTAGAATGGAGTACGATGTATATAACTGTGATGGAAAAGCTGTTAGTGTAGGCAGTGGTAAGTATGTATTAAGCCCTAAGGATATGTGCGCAATAGATATTCTTCCAGATATTATTGACGCTGGTGTATATTCGCTTAAGATTGAAGGGCGAATGAAAAATGTCACTTATGCGGCAGCAGTAACCGCCTTTTATAGAAAATATGTTGATATGTATTTAAAATACGGAAGAAAAGGTTATAAAGTAGACAAAAATGATATTAATGACTTAATGGACTTGTATAATCGTGGAGCATTTACTTCGGGATATTATAACAGTGAAAAGGGTGCAGATATGATGTCGCTTTCAAGACCTAATCATATGGGAACGAAAGCTTTGCAGGTTATATCTAATGTATCTGGAAAGGTTAAGTTTAAAGCACTAGAAAAGATTAATCCACAAGATGTATTTGAAATTGATGCCGATAATTCATTTTCAAGTGGAGCAGTCTATGAGTGCGGTCAGACTTTTGAAGTTAATTTGCCTAAGCGCTTAAAGCTTGACAAAGGGCGAGTACTGTTTAGAACAAGAAATGGTAAGATAGTTAAAGAAACACAAGAAAAATATACTAAGACACCAGTTAAGAAAAAGCTTGATATAGCATTTTATGCTCATGCAAATGAAAAGGCTAATATAATGCTTACAGACAATGCCACAGGTATAGTTACTTATACAGAGGGCGAAGTAGTAGATTTAGCATTAAAACAGCCAATTGCAAAGGATAAAGTTATTAATTCACTTAAGAAAACAGGTGATACTCCATTTGAAGCAGGAAGTGTAATTGTGGAGCTTTCAGATAATGCTTTTATTCCAATGGGACAGCTTAATGAGCTTAGAAGAAAGGCATTTTCTAATATGGAAAAGGTAATTACAGATAGCTATAGAAGAGTATATAAGCCTTGTGATAATATTAACAATGTTGAAAATGAAAATACATTAGCTACAAAAAATGACATAGATATACACACACAATCTGCTAATATAGATAGACAGGCAATATCTTACAAGAAAAGTGTTCTTATATCATATATAGAGCAAATAGACGACATTATATATGAAAATGACAGTATATCTGATATTTATTACAGCTTTGAGCTTTTTGACGATAAAAGGATTGTTTATGAATTAGAAAAGTGTCATAAGCATAAAAAAAGAGCTATATTGGCGCTTCCACATATTACAACACAAAAGACTTCAGCTAAGGTTAAAAAGCTTATTGAAATGGCTGTAAGTGGTGATTTTGGCGAGAGTGTTAAAATAGCTGGTGTAGATGGTGTTATGGTAAGAAGTTTAGAACAGCTTGGTATATTTTCTTCAGTTGCAAGTCAAGCTGGATATTCTTTTACAAAAAATGTTATTACAGACGCAAATTTATATATATGGAATAACAGTTCATTTGAACAATTTATTGATATTGTAAAAGAGTGTGGCTTAGAGCTTATAAAAGTAACACTTCCTTTTGAGCTTACAGCTAAAGAACTAGCAGATATTACTATTAAAAATAGAATAGATGTTGAGCTTGTTGTGTATACAAGAATACCGGTTATGATATCAGAACAGTGTGTAAGAAAGACAAAAGGCTTGTGCGACCATTCAAATAACTATGTTTATATACAAGACAAAAAAAGTAGAGATTTTCTTGTAAGAAGTGTGTGTAGTTACTGTTATAGTATTATGTATGCTTCTAGTAAACTTAATATATCAGCTATGGATAGTGAAATAGCTTTAGTTAATGCTGATTATTTAAGGTATGAGTTAGTTGACAGAAAAGAAAAATTTGATAATATATATATTCATAGTGATATGGAAAATGGACATTTTGTAATGGGGGTTGAATAATGCAGTCAGTATTTATTGATATATCAAAGTACATTTTTGCAGGAATAATTGCATTGTATACCCTTGCTTCATATCAAGGTGCAATTATGCGTGATGAAGAAAAGGTTAGGAGAGTGTGTACTATCCAGAATATTTTAATGTTTAGTATGCACCTTTTGGGCTTTCTGATATTATATATACTTAATGAAGAAGATATGAAGTATGTGTTCTTGTATTTTGCACAATTTGTATTTTTGTTTGTTACCCTTATGGTGTTTGATATAATATATCCTAAAGCATCAAGACTTTTAGTAAATAATATGTGTATGCTTATGTCTATAGGCTTTATTATGATAGCAAGGCTTGACTTTGACAAGTGTGTGAAGCAGTTTGCAATAGCGGCAGGTGGAACAGTTATAACATTTTTTGTTCCCTGGATGTTAAAGAAGTTTAAGAGCTTTAGAAACTTAGGCTGGATATATGGAATAGTTGGTTTTGCACTTCTTGTTGCAGTATTATTTGGAACAAAAGTTTTTGGTGCTAATCTCGTACTTAGTATAGGTCAATTTTCTGTACAGCCGGGAGAGTTTGTAAAGATTTTATACATAATGTTTGTAGCGTCTATGTTTAACAAGTCAATATCATTTAAACAGACAGCTATTGTGACTGTTGCGGCAGCAGCACACGTTATTGTGCTTGTAGTATCTAATGACTTGGGTGCAGCACTTATATTTTTTATTGTATACATTATGATGCTTTATACGGCTACAAGAAATGTAGGCTACCTTTTAGCAGGAACAGCCGCAGGTTCTGTTGCAGCTTTTATAGCATATAAGTTATTTACTCATGTGCAAAATCGTGTGGCAATATGGCGTGACCCATGGTCTACTTTTGAAACTACAGGTTATCAGATATGTCAATCACTTTTTGCACTTGGTATGGGTTCATGGTTTGGCTGTGGCTTAGGACAAGGAACACCATCTAAAATACCGGTTGCTGAAAAAGACTTCATGTTTTCAGCACTTACAGAAGAATTTGGCGCAGGTTTTACTATAGCATTGCTTCTTATCTGCCTGAATAATTTAATTCTTATGATGAATATAGCCTCAAGATGTAGAACACTGTTTTATAGACTTGTAGCTGTAGGAATTGGTGTAACATACGGTTTTCAGGTATTCTTAACAGTAGGTGGAGCTATTAAGCTTATTCCAATGACGGGCGTTACATTGCCATTTGTAAGTTATGGTGGAAGTTCTATTATAAGCTCGCTGTTTATGTTTGCACTGATTAATGGTATGTATAATATGAGACAGGATTAAGGTGATATAAAAGCATGAGCAAAGAAGAAAATATTAAAAAGACAGGTAAAAAGTATAAAAAGCCTACAAAACAGTCAATTGACATTCTTGAAAAAAGAAATAAAGAGTTAAGAAATAGAGAAACAAATATTATTTCCTTTGTTTTTGCAGGGCTGTTTATGCTTATGATAGGATATATGGTGTATTTTAATTATAAATTAGCGCCAGATATACTTGATAGCCCTTACAATAGAAAGACAGAAGAAGCACAGCAGGAGCAAAAAGTAATACGAGGAGATATATTGGCATATGATGGAAGTGTTCTTGCAACAACAGAAGTTGATGAAGAAGGCAATGAAACAAGATACTATCCATTTGACAATATATTCTGTCATGTTATTGGGCTTAGTTCTGCAAAAACTGGTATAGAAGGCTCTCAAAATAAGAACCTTTCATCAGCACCTAAAAATATTCTTTCTCAAGTATCTGAAGAAGATGGAGAAAAGGCACAAGGAAATACTATTATTACAAGTCTTATTCCAGAGCTACAAGAAGCGGCTTATGACGCACTTGGAAGTAATAAGGGGGCTGTTATTGCTATGGAGCCATCAACAGGAAGAATACTTGCAATGGTGTCAAAGCCAGATTATGACCCTAATCTTGCACCTACTGACTATACAGAATGGCTTACATACAGTAGTAAGGACTCAGTTTTGTTAAATAGAGCAACTCAAGGGCTTTATGCGCCTGGTTCTACATTTAAGATTATGACAGCATTGGAATATTTAAGGGAAAATGGCGATGATAGCAATTTTTCTTATAGATGTTCAGGAAGTGCATATATAGAAGGTGGTACAACAATTCCTTGTTTTGACAATACAGCACATGGATATGAAACTTTGACAACGGCTTTTGCTAATTCTTGTAATTCAGCATTTTCAACAATTGGTGCGCAGCTTAACAAGGCTAAGTTTAGAGACCTTTGTACAACATTTTTATTTAATTCCAGTCTTCCAATAGAGATTGAATACAGTAAAAGTAGCTTTAATTTAGATGCTGACTCTGGAATAAGTGAAGCACAAGAAACAGGTATTGGTCAAGGTAAGACAATGATGTCACCACTCCACAATCTACTTATTGCAGCTACTGTTGCTAATGATGGTATAATGATTAAGCCTACTATAGTTGATAGAGTTCAAGACTCAGAGGGTACTATTTTGGAAGAAACTGAACCAGAAGATGTTGTAAGAGCTATTACAGCAGATGAAGCTGACACAGTAACAGATTATATGAGAGCAGTTGTTACACAAGGAACAGGTTATGCGTTTAGAAATTCTTGGTATAATGCAGCAGGAAAGACGGGTTCAGCACAATACGACAGTTCAAGCAATGTACATTCATGGTTTGCAGGCTTTGCACCTTACGATGACCCACAGATTGCAATATGTGTTGTACTTGAAGGTGGGTATACAGGAGTTGCAAGTGCTCAATATGTTGCAAAATCAGTTCTTGATACTTACTTTTCAATTCAAGAATAATATGTTATAATAAAAATAGGCTTTGATACGAGTCATATACTATCGTTAATTGATACATTTATCTTTGATAGTGAAAGTCTTATAGAAAGTCATTAGTCCTATATGCTTTTTGGTATATTTATGAGTGATTGTATATAAGAACCAAACAAGCTTTAGTTGTTGGAATGTCAGAATTTAAGAAATGGGGAAGAAATTATATATGGATACAGTTGGTTCAATTGATATAATTGATGGAAGCCAGTATGAAGTTTATACTAATAGTACCACACAGGCTTCGTCAGATTTTGATTCTATATATGAACAAAAGACAAAAGAATTAACTTTAGATGAAATATTTGATAATGTTTCTACAGAATATGGAGTTGATGTTAATCTACTTAAGGCAGTTGCGCAAGCTGAGTCGGGTTTTGATACTAATGCAGTATCAAGCTGTGGAGCTATGGGAATTATGCAGCTCATGCCAGAAACAGCTAATTCGCTTGGCGTTGAAGACCCATTTGATGCAGAGCAATGTATAACAGGTGGTGCTAAGATGTTATCATATCTTTTAGATGACTATAATGGCAATGTTACACTAGCACTTGCCGCATATAATGCAGGAAGTGGTTCAGTTCAGAAGTATGGTGGTGTTCCACCTTATAATGAAACAATTAATTATATTGACAAGATTAACAACATATTAGGTGGGGCATTGTCTAACGATTCAAGAACAATTGCGGGTACATCTGCAACAGATTTAAGTTCAGTTAGTTCAAGTAGTGTGCCAGATGGCAATACAAATGGTGTAGATTTTAGCAATGCTATAATGGGAACTGGCAATGTAGTGGTAAGTATTTCATACGATACAGTCGAGGATATGTTAAAGGCTAAAGCGTATGAGAGCAGTCACAATGAGTCACCGCTATTTAGTTATGAGGATTACAACAAGTTACTTAATACATATAAGGAAGTTTACGAAAGGATTGTCGATAGTGATAATACATTAGTTAATGCAAACACAGATAATACTAATGAAGCACAATCAATAGATAGTGATAATGAAATATCTAGTGCTATTGAGAATATTGTTTCTGATAATAGTTCATCACAAGACACAACAGATGAAGTTATTAAGGGTGCTTATTTAAAAAATAATGCACAAGTTGACAATGCAGATATGATTAAGAACTTATATGAAGCACAGGTAGCTGTTGTAAGTCCAATAATGCTAAGACTTTATAATAATTAGCGGGGAAAAGATTTAGAATGGAGGAAATATTTATGAGTAGTGTATTAAATGACAGAATTAAGGTGTATTTACTTAACAGGACAACTAAGACAATTGAGCTTAGTGATTATTCAACAATTAATGAGGAACTTTTTTCAGGAAGAAGTGATATTGTCAAGGTTGTATTACCAGAAGGTGTAAAAGCTATTGGTAACAATGCGTTTGAAAACTGCATTAATCTTGAAGAAATTGAATTGCCAAATTCATTAGAGTCTATAGGTAGTGAGGCGTTTATTAATTGTACTAATCTTAAAAAGGCTGAATATGGTCAAAATGTTTCAGTAAATGATACAGCTTTTAAAGGTTGTGCTTTATTGAAGTAATATTTAACAAAATAGCTGAGCATTTTTGGAATTTATAATATTTCCAGAATGCTCAGCTTACTTATATTTTTGATAAGTTTTAAACTTTAATTTTATCGCAACATAAAATTGCTTGACAAATAATCTTATCTAATATACGATTTTAAAATGAGCAAGTAGAAATGTGGATTTTGAATATTTACATGACTTGACAGATTTTGATGACATCTGCAAAAGCACTAGTCATTTCATCAGAGGAAGGAGCATAACAATGAGTCAGAAGAAAACATTTGTAACATTAGAACAGCTAAAGGAGATTGATAAGACATATCCAACACCTTATCACTTATATGATGAAAAAGGTATCAGAGATAATGCAAAGAGATTAAAGGAAGCATTTTCTTGGAACAAAGGATACAGAGAATATTTTGCAGTAAAGGCAACTCCAAATCCATATATTTTAAAGATATTAAAAGATTATGGCTGTGGCGTTGACTGTGCATCAGAAACAGAACTTATGATGGCATATGCACTTGACTATAAGCCAGAAGAGATTATGTTTTCATCAAATGATACACCAATTGAAGAATTTAAGTATGCAGCAAAGATTGGTGCAACAATTAACCTTGATGATATTACACATATAGAAACAGTTGAAAAGGCACTTGATGGAAAGTTCCCAGAAACAATGAGCTGTCGTTATAATCCGGGTGGATATTTCAAGCTTGGAACATCTATTATGGATAACCCAGGGGATGCTAAGTATGGTATGACACACGAACAGATTATTGAAGCATTCAAGATATTAAAGTCTAAAGGCGTTAAAAACTTTGGTATACATTCATTCCTTGCAAGTAATACAGTATCTAACGAATATTATCCAACACTTGCCAAAATTCTTTTTGAGCTTGCTGTTGAATTAAAAGAAAAGACAGGTGTAGATATTAAGTTTATCAACCTTTCAGGTGGTATTGGTGTAGCATATAAGCCAGAGCAGGAAGAAAATGATATTGAAGATTGCATTTGTCGACAAGTCGTTCAGCGCACTTGCCCCGAATATCCCCGTAATCAGCAATCCCATCACCAGATAAATCACAATGATCGAAAGTCCGTATGTCACCGCATCGCGGATCGCCTTTTTGCGGTCCTTTGTCCGTTTAAGGAAGAAACTGACCGTCATCGGGATCATCGGCCATACACAGGGTGTTAGCAGGGCGATTAATCCACCTAAGAAACCGGCGAAGAAGATGAACAACCACGATGTATCGGTCGCGGAAACCGTCGTGTCGCCGAAAGCCTTCAACCGGTCAATGACGGGAGTCCAGAGAGCAGCGTTGTCGGTCAGCTCATTGGATACGAGGACCGGCTTATTCTCCGCTTTGTCCTTATTGACATCAGGAGTGGGAGTTTTCAGTTCTGCCACTTCTTCTACCACCTTTTCGGTATCCGGTTGCACGGCTGTTACATCGTCTTGCTCGACTTCCGGTTTTTCCACCACTGTTTCGGCGACGGCTGTCATTTTTATATTCTTTTTGTCGAATGAGAAGCTGACGCGGTCGGGAGGCAGACAAGTTTCGTCGTTGCAAGCCATGAATTCTACTTCCCCTTCGGCTTTAAACTTGGCTGGATCGGTCACTTTGAACTTTTGGGTGAACGAAACGGTACCCGGATACCAACGTAGGTTCATGGCGAACAGTTCGTCGTACACGGTGGTCGGTTTGACAGATGAAGTCGGCTTGCCGATCAGCTCGGCTCCCTTTAATGTCTCGAATGTGAACGAAGTGGAGACGGGGCCGCCTTCCGGCAGGTCCTGGTCATACAAATGCCAGCCTTTATCGGCAGTAGCGGTAAATACGATCTCTTTCTCTGCTGAGCCGGAGTCATTCAGTTGTATTTTCCATTTCACAGGCTGGAGAATCTGTGCCTGTACAGTCAGTGCGACGAGCACCAACATCAAGGTACTAAAGAGCTTCTTCATATTATTTTTATTTTTGTTTATGAGCTAAAGAAGTGAATTTATCAGGAATGCGTGTCTCGAAATGCATTTCTTCGCCCGTTACCGGATGAATGAAATCGAGTCGTCGGGCGTGAAGCATCAGGCGTCCGGTTGGATCTGTCTCCGCACCGTACTTGTAATCGCCTGCGATGGAGTGCCCGATCGATTGCATCTGTGCGCGTATCTGGTTCTTGCGGCCTGTCTCCAGGTCGAGTTCCAACAGCGAATAGGCCCCGTTACTGTGTAGCAGGCGATAGCGTGTGATCGCCTCTTTTCCGTCTCCTTCAGTTGTCACATACACTTGCATCTTGGTGTTTTCGGTCAGGTTGGAAATGATCAGATCGGAATCCTTTTCCGGACGTCCTTCCACTACGGCGACGTATGTGCGTGCCGTGATGGCAGAGTTCCAGTTCGATTGCAATGCTTTTTGCACTTGCAGGTTCTTGGCGAACATCATCAACCCCGAAGTGTCGCGGTCCAGGCGATGGAGCACGAATATCTTGTTGCGTGGGTCCGTCTTCTTGACGTACCCGCTAAGTAGATGAAAAGCGGTCCGTTCCTTTACACGCGTGCTGGAAACCGAAAGCAAGCCTTCTTTCTTGTTTACGACTATCAAGTCGTCATCTTCCCAAACAATCGTGAGCAGCGGGTTGTTGAACTCGACTTTTCCTCGTTCGTAACTGATTAACACTTCGTCGCCCGGTATGAGCGGCGTGTTGAACTGGGAGGTTACCGTACCATTGACTGAAATCTGTCCGTGGGCGAGTAGTGCCTTGACTGAACTTTTACTTTGTTCGTTTAAAAGACCGAACAGGAAAGGAAGTAACGTATTCTCCTCTTTCACTGTAACTTTACGTCCTCGAGGGGCCTTGGATCTATCTGTGCCTCTGTATTCTGAGCGTCTTGCCATATTCCTAATTATATATAGTTGACAAAGATACTGGCTTTTGCGCAATGCTGCAAGGAGATACGGACAAATAAAATAAATCAAGCATTACTGTATTTCTCTGTATTTATTAGTTCTTCTTCCTTTATTTTTCGGAATTGAAAATCAATCTGATCCAATGCCATGTTAAGTATCTGCGACATATCTTCAGATGAATCAATACTGTTTTTTAAGTTTATGATGCTGATTCGGTTATTAACCTCATTCAAGCATTTAATGGCATTCTCAACATTAAAATGTGTATACAAGTCCTCATAGCCATACAGTCGAATCAAATTATACATTGCCTTATAATTTTCAAGTGCCTGACGTAAATTCAATAACTGCTTCTTATCATCGATCTCACTAATTTGATT
>URYE01000039.1 GCA_900551945.1 uncultured Eubacterium sp.
GACAAACGGTTTTCAAGACCGCCCCGTTATGACCACTTCGGTACCTCTCCATATTTGTTTTATTTTGTTGTTTGCATGTCAGCCATGCGACTCACTTATAATATCATTCACATACCATTTTGTCAACACTTTTTTTGAAGTTTTTTATTTATTTTTTAATATGCTGATTTTATCTGAGTTTGCAGGCATTTATGGTCATAAGATTTCTTTATAGTATTGAATACAATATAGGTTAATTTATAAACATCTTAGCAATAACTATATCTTCTGGTGTCGTTATTTTTATATTATTGTACTGTGACAATGACATTTTTACTTTTATACCACTATATTTTTCAACAACCATTGCATCATCTGTTATATTACCTTTATTATCATCTATTATCATTTTCTGATAAGCTTCTTTTACTATATTATATTCAAAGGCTTGTGGTGTTTGTATCTGCCACAATGTACTTCTATCTGGTGTATTAATAGCAAAACCGTCTTTGTCTGCTATTTTTATTGTATCTTTTACAGGAACAGCAGCTACACATGCCTTGTATTTTTTAACATCATTATAACAGTTCTCTATTATACTATCAGTTATGCAGGCACGCGCTCCATCGTGTATTAATACATAATGTTGAGCCTCTTTAGAGATATTGTGGTTATTGTTATCATTTTTTAACTCATCTAATGCCATTAAGCCATTATAAACTGAATTGTAACGCTCTTTACCACCTGATGTTATGCAATTTACCTTTGTAATATTGTACTTTTCTACTATATTTTCTCTACAATATGATATATCACTTTCTCCTGTTACCAATATTATGTTATCTATTATATCAATTTCTTGGAACTTTTTAAGCGCATAATAGATTACTGGCTTGTCGTCTATTAACATAAACTGCTTTGGTATATCACTTTTCATTCTGCTTCCCCTGCCACCAGCTAACACAATGGCAGTTACTATATCATTTTTATTTTTTAAAGCTTCTTTTATCATAATACCCATTCTTTCTAAAAATATTCAAAATAATAAAGCACCTACTTTTAATTATGACTATTATATCACAATATAAAAATAGGTGCTAATAATTATTATATTCTTTCGCCTAATTTTAAATTAGGTACTGCATTTAAGTCGTAACCATGTCTTGTACCATTGATGTACTCATAATATGCTGCTGAACCTATCATAACGGCGTTATCTGTACATAACTTAGGTGATGGTGAATAAAACTTTATATCTCTCTTTTCACATTCTGCTTTCATAGCATTTCTTAGGGCTGAATTAGAAGCTACCCCTCCTGCAATTGCAAGTTTTTTAACTTTACGTTCTTCAGCTAACTTTATTGCTCTTGAAACAAGGGCTTCTACTACTGCATTTTGAAATGACGCAACTAAATCGGCTTTGTTTAACTCAATATTTTTCATTTCACAAGAATTAATATAATTGAGTACAGCTGATTTTATTCCACTAAATGAGAAGTCATAAGGTGCTTCATCTACATTTGCTCTTGGAAATTCTATTGCATGTGGATTGCCTTCTTTTGCAAGCTTGTCTATCTTTGGCCCACCTGGATATCCTAGTCCTACGGCTCTTGCAACCTTGTCAAAGGCTTCTCCGGCAGCATCATCTCTTGTTCTTCCTATTATCTCATATTTGCCATAATCATTTACCATTACTAGATGTGTATGACCGCCTGATACTACAAGCGCAGCAAATGGTGGCTCTAGGTCAGGATTTTCTATATAATTGGCAGAAATATGTCCTTCTATGTGATGTACTCCTACTAGTGGCTTTTTTGACGCAAAAGCAATGGCTTTAGCTTCTGCTACGCCTACAAGCAATGCACCCACAAGCCCTGGTCCATAAGTTACACCAATTGCTGTAATATCGTCTAGTGTTAAATTAGCATCACTTAAAGCCTTTTCTATTACGGGATTGATATTCTCAATATGTTTTCTTGAAGCTATCTCTGGTACAACTCCACCATATAAGGTGTGTATATCTATCTGGGTGTTAATAACATTTGATAATACTTCACGACCATTTTTTACAACTGCTGCCGCTGTTTCATCACAAGAACTTTCTATTGCAAGAATTATCACATCTTTTGATGTATTATCTGTCTTTAAACTTTGTTCGTTATTTACTTCACAATCATTTATTTTGTTATCCATGTCTTTTTTCCTTAAATATTACGATTATTTTTATATGCTTAATGCTATTATACAAAAATTAACTTTGACTGTCAGGCTGTGTAAGTTCCCAGTATAATATTTTCCAATTGCCAGAATTATCTTGTCTTAGTGTGAACTTTGTATATGAATATACAAGATTGTAGTTCTCTCTTAAATAAAATACTGTATCTATTGAAGCATATTTCTTATCTTTTAAAGTCTGATAATTTATATTGCTTGTACTGTCAAGCTTAAAGTCTGAAATGTATCTATTTGCATTTTTATAGTCAGAAACGTCTTGCTTTAAAGCATTGATATACTCTTGTTCAGTCTGTTTTGACTTTAATTCGTCATCAAATAAATACCTTGCCTGTCTTCCTAACTTCTCTAACTGTTCTTCGCTTACACTACTGCCATAATACTGCTTTGCAATTCTCATATATAGCTTTACAACTTCTCTTGGTGTCTTTGGATAATTATTTTCAATATCTCTTGAAACAAGGTCGGCAAGCTCTTGATTATCTACGGACTGTTGTGTTGCATCGACTGATGGTGCTTTGTTAGAAAGATAATAGTAATACCCAACTCCTGCTACAACCATCATCACTACTATTATCAATGTGCTTGTATATTTCTTTTTCATAATAATGCACCTCCCTATAAACTGTGTATAAATACAATTTCTTGAAAATTAGAAAAACTTATATGTTCAGAGAAGTTAAAAACACCTTACTAATCTTCAAATACTAACTCTACTGATTTTCCATCTGTTCCGGCAATTGTATTTGGAAAAATTCCTTTTACACTATCTATATAATCTATCGGTCTTACAAGCGATGGACTATAGTGGGTAAGCCACATTTCTTTTACATTAGCTTCTTTTGCAAGCATTGCTGCTTCTTTAAAGGTCATGTGCTTATACTCTTTTGCTTTAGCCTCTTTTCCAGCTTCCCCATACATTCCTTCACAAATAAATAAATCGGAGTCTTTAGCATTTTCTGAAATCGACTTTACTGGTCTTGAGTCTGTACAATAAGTTACTTTTATTCCTTTTCTTGCTTCTCCCACTACCATATCTGGTGTATATGTAACACCGTCTTGTTCTATTGTAGCTCCATGTTGTAATTTGTTCCACAATTTTTGTGGTATGTTAAGATTTCTCGCTTTTTCAACATCGAACTTTCCAATTCTTGGTATATTTATTGAATATCCATAACAAGTAACTGCATGTTGAACTTTAAATGCTGTAATCTCATATCCTTTGATTTTTAAATGCTCTGTCTGTTCACTCAACTCAATAAACTTTAATTCGTAGGGAAGCTCAGGTGCTATGGTTCTTAATGCTGACACAACTCTTTTAAGCCCTTTTGGTCCAATTAAAGTTATAGGCTCTGTCCTGTCTGAATTACCTATTGTAAGAAGAAGTCCCGCAAGCCCGCTTATGTGGTCAGCATGATAATGTGTAAAACATATTATATCTATTGGATTAAAACTCCAACCTTTTTCTTTTATTGCTATTTGTGTACCCTCTCCACAATCTATTAAAAGACTACTTCCATTATATCTAGTCATACACGATGTTAGCCACCTTCCCGGCAATGGAAGCATTCCACTTGTACCTAATAAACAAACATCTAACATATCATTCCTACTTTCTTTATTTCGTGACTGTCATTTTTGACATTACTATTGCGTCTTCTACTGGTTTTTCATAAAATCTTTTTCTTGTACCTATAGGCTTATAACCCATTTTTTCATATAACTTTTTTGCATTTTCGTTGCTTTGTCTTACTTCTAAGAAAAATACATCAACTCCATTTTCTTCTATGCTTATACGTTCCATTTCACTCATAAGAAGCTTAGCTATCCCTTGTCGTCTGTATTCCTTTGCAACTGCCATATTAGTTATATTGCCTTCGCCTAGAACTGTCCACATTCCACAGTAGCCTAAAACTTTGCCATTATCTTTGCATACAATATACACATTTTCTTTAGTTTCACAAGCATCTATAAATGATTTTTCTGACCACGGTACTGAAAATATTTCTTGCTCTATTGCTTCTACTTGTGCTACATCTACTCTTGTCATGCGTTCAATTATAAAATTACTCATGCTTGTCCATTCTCTCTCTTTCTGCTTGAGATGGGCGTAAATAATCCGGTTTTAACTGTGCTGCGTCTATTACCTCACCATTTTTATACATATCAAGACCTGCCATTGCTACACTTCCTGCTTTTTGAGTTCTTAAATGCGCTGGTGCATATTCATAATTACAACTTAAGTTATTTTCAAAAAATTCTTTGGCTGGTTCTATTCCATCACCTGTAAATATTATCTTATCTGTAATGTTGTTAAGTTTTTCGCAAAGTTCTTCATATGACAACAATAACTTATCTATAATACACTCAAGACTTCCATCTTCTCTAAAGCGATAAAGTGCTGTATATAAATGATTTCTTCTAGCATCCATTATAGGACATATTATTGCATTTGTATTGCCATAAAAATTATACGCCATAGCTTTAAGTGTTGGAACTGCTACCATACTGCTTTTTGTAACCATAGCAATACCTTTTCCTGTAGCTGCTCCTATACGAAGTCCTGTAAATGAACCAGGACCTACGGATACTGCAATTAAATCGACAGTATTAACGTCTGTTTCTGTCATTTTGCATATCTCATCAATCATTGGCAAAAGTGTCTGTGAGTGTGTTTTTTTATAATTAATTGTATATTCTGCTGTGAGCGTGTCATCTGTTATTATTGCAACTGAGGCTGTTATAGCAGAACTTTCTATTGCAAGAATTCTCATTATTAATCCTCATTTCTTGATTATATTTTAACACTATTAAGCAAGTCTTAATAAGTCTTAAAATTTCAAATCACAATTATTTATAGTTATTTTTCTATAGTCAAAGCCTTTTTCTAGGTCTTTTTCAATTGTTATATTAATTGTTTCTTCTGGAAGTATTTCTTCTATTAAGCTTGCCCATTCTATCAGGCAAACTCCTTCTGAATAAAAATATTCTTCATAGCCTAACTCGTCCATCTCTGATATATCCGCTATTCTGTATACATCAAAATGGTAGAGTGGGAGTCGTCCTTCGTTATATACTTGTATTATTGTAAAGGTTGGGCTATTGATAGGCTCTGTTATTCCTAAGCCTTTAGCAAAACCTTGTGTAAATACGGTCTTGCCAACACCCAAATCACCATCAAGTCTAAATATCTGACCTTTCTTTGCTAACTGTCCTAGCTGATATCCTATTTCAAAGGTTTCTTTTGCATTAAATGTTTCTTTTATAACATTTTCTTTTATCATGGAATTATTCCCTTTCAATATAAAGCTGCATATTGTAATAATATTTTAACACTATTAAGTTATATAAAGGAATTATTAGAATAATCTAATATTATCTGCATTTTACTTAATAGTGTTAAAAAATATTCTACTGCAATTTTATTTTATTCTTATTAACTTTTATTTGGAATGGCTTAAGCTTTGTTTGCGCTATTTTTAAAAATGTATCTAAATCACTTCCAATACATTTTAACGGTATTATATTTGCACGAACTGATGTTATATATAATATAAGGTTTTTGCCTGTGCAAGTGATTTTAAATATGTCGTCCCAAGTAAGTTCTTCTGTTACTTCACCTAATGTAAGTACTATTTTATCTTGTGTTACTGTGTACTTTATTGGCTTATTAAAGGCTGGGTTAGCTTTTATCTGCTGTTTTACTTTTAATTTCATTCCTATTGGTGTATACACTGTAAAAAACAATCCAAAGAAACCCATCATAAGTATATATGATATATTAAGGTCGTTTGCTATTGAAAAACCACATATTATAAGTGCTACAACTCCAAATAAGAAGCCTGCTACACCGCCTACACTGTGGTAATTATGATATAGCTTAAAATTCATAAGGTCACTTTCTGTTACCTCTGCTGTAAATTCAACCTGCATACAATTCTCCATTCTGTATTATTATTAACGCATAAACTTTGAAAGTCCGCTAAGATTTAAGCCTTGTGGCTTTTTATTACTTTGTCTATTCTTTTGTTCTTTATTTGAGTTAGTTTTAGCAAACTCTCTTTTTTCTTTGTTGTCTTTTTGTGGTGCTTTTGTCTGTTGTTTTCTTTGTTCTTTTCTTTGCTCTTTGATTTTAGCTTCATTTTCGTCTAAAATCATTGAAAGTGCTATTCTTGTCTTTGGCACATCTACGTCTATTACTCTTACGTCTATTACATCGCCTACACTAACTACATCAAGTGGATGATTTACTCTTTTATTAGCTGACATCTGTGATATATGAACAAGTCCATCTTGATGTACACCAATATCAACAAATACTCCAAAATCTATTACATTTCTCACAGTTCCTTTAAGTATCATTCCCGGCTTTAAATCTTCAAGATTAAGCACATCTTTTCTTAATATTGGCTTAGGCATTTCATCTCTTGGGTCCCTTGCTGGCTTTTCAAGTTCTTTTATTATATCTTCAAGTGTTATTTCTCCTATATCGAGGTCACTTGCTAACTTGTGTATATCTTCAACCTTACTTCTTAAACCTATAAGTTCACCTGATGTTATTGAATTGATATCGTATCCCATAAGCTCTAATAACTTTGTGGCAGCAGCATAACTTTCTGGATGTACACTTGTTGCGTCAAGCGGGTTGTCACCTTTTGAAATTCTCATAAAGCCTGCACACTGTTCAAATGCCTTTGGTCCTAACTTTGCAACTTTAAGGAGTTGTTTTCTGTTGGTAAATCTTCCATTTGTTTCTCTATAGTCAACAATATTTTTTGCAACTGCCTTTGAAATACCTGATATATATTCAAGTAATGAAGCTGACGCTGTGTTTAAATCCACACCAACTTTATTTACACTGTCTTCTACTACGCCTGTTAATGTTTCTGTAAGCTTTTTCTGGTTCATATCGTGCTGATACTGTCCTACACCTATTGACTTAGGGTCTATTTTTACAAGCTCTGCTAATGGGTCTTGAACTCGTCTTGCTATTGATACAGCACTTCTTTGAGCTACATCAAAATCTGGAAATTCTTCTGTTGCGAGCTTACTTGCTGAATATACAGAAGCTCCTGCTTCGTTAGTTATTACATAATCTACGTTTGTAAGATTTCTCTCTTTTATCATATCAGCAATAATCTGCTCAGACTCTCTTGAAGCTGTACCATTTCCGCATGAAATTAATGTTACATTGTATTCTTTGACAAGCTTTTCAACTTCATCCATAGCTTCTTTTACTTTGTTATGTGGTGCTGTAGGATAGATTACTTTTGTTGCAAGTACTTTGCCTATTGCGTCTACTACTGCTAATTTACAACCTGTTCTAAACGCCGGGTCCCAACCTAACACTGTCTTTCCTGCTATCGGTGGCTGTAAGAGAAGTTGCTCTAAGTTCTTTCCAAAGACCTTAATTGCTCCATCTTCTGCTCTTTCTGTAAGACTGCTTCTTATTTCTCTTTCTATTGCTGGTGCAATAAGTCTTGAGTAGGAATCTTCTATAACTTCTTTGATTATTGGTGTTGTAAACTCATTATCTGATGTTATGAGCTGTTTTTGTAAATAGACAAATATTCTTTCTTGTGGCGCTGATATTTTTACTGTAATGAATTTTTCTGCTTCACCTCTATTAATAGCAAGTATTCTATGACCTGGAATAGCTGAAATTGGCTCACTGTATTCATAATACATCTCATACACTGACTCGGCTTCTTTATCTTTTGCTGTTGACACTAGATTGCCTTCTTTAAATGTTATATCTCTTATATAAGTTCTATAATCTGCTACATCTGCAATGCGCTCTGCTATTATATCTTTTGCTCCTGCAATAGCCTCTTTTGCATTTTTTACTTCTTTTCCTTCTTCTGTGGAAATGTATTTTTCTGCTTCTACTTCGACTGGCTGTGTAGCATTTTGGCTAATTATATAATCTGCTAATGGCTCTAAGCCTTTTTCTTTTGCAGTTGTTGCTCTTGTTCTTCTCTTTTGCTTATATGGGCGGTACAGGTCTTCTACAAGTACCATTGTTTCTGCTGATGTTATCTGTTCTTTTAATTCTGATGTTAATTTTCCTTGTTCTTCTATTGCAGATATTACTTGTTGTTTTCTATCTTCTAAATTTCTAAGATATCTTAATCTTTCGTCAAGACTTCTTAACTGTTCATCGTCTAATGCACCTGTAACTTCTTTTCTATATCTTGCGATAAATGGAATTGTGCAACCTTCGTCTATAAGTTTTACGGCTGCTTCAACTTGTCCTGCCTTGACTTGTAATTCTTCTGATATCTTTTTTATAATATCCATTATCTTAAACTCCTTTTATTGTTTTCGTAAATAATGATGCCTAAATATTATATCAGTCTTGAAATATTTAATCAACCAATGCAGGTTTTAGTTTTTGTGTTTTTAGGTTTTTAGGTTTTGAGGATAGCAATAGGATATAAGCAAACACACACCAGTAAAAGTACAATTGTCTATATTTGTATGCCCTCATCGAACAGGAGTGTTCGCTGATGACATACAAATATAGACAACAGTTCTTTTAATGGTGCATTTATTGCTTATATCCTACTGCTATGTTACGGAAGTTTATTGTAATCCCCTAAATAAGCCCACTACTTTTATTAATTCATAAAATAAGTTGAAGCTTGAAATTATTTATAATATAAAATTATAAGATAATCTGGAACATACTTGTGCGCAGTCGCTTTGTTAATTGATGTAAAAATTTGGCTGGGGGTTTATGCTTTTTTAATTTTACAATAGATTGGGTTTGTGATACGATTTATACAATAAATTTATGTTATACTACGTTAGATTTTCTGCAATTAGATTGTTTTTTAATATGTGTAATGTGAATTAAGAATGTTTTTAGATTGGAGAGTAATATGGATAATAGTCAAAATTCGGACAATGGCTACAACAAGGGTGGGCAGTCCGATAATAATAATAGTGGTAATTATAATCAAGGGGCTAATAATGATTATAATAACAATGGGCAATTTGATAATGGATATGTAAATCCAAACCCAAATGGTAATGGATATAATAATGGTCAGTTTAACAACGGTTATAATCACAATAATGGATATAATCCAAACAATTTTAACAATGGGTACAATAATGGAAATCAATTTAATAATGGTTATAATAATTTTAACCGTCAGCCTTATTATCAAAAGCCTAAGGACAAGCTTGGGATTTTCTCGCTGATATTTGGTATTGCTTCTGTACTTACTTCTATGCTTTACTTTGTGGGTATTCCACTTGCTATTACAGCTATTGTTTTGGCTATTCTTTCACGAAGTAGGATTGGTAGATTTCAAGGAACTGCTGTTGCAGGGCTTTGTATTGGTATATGTGGAGTCTGTCTTGGACTTCTTTTCTTTACTGTTATGCTTGCGATGTTTTCTAATCCAGATTTTATAAATGCGTTACAGCAACTTTATGATACAACTAATATTTATCAGTAGTTCTATAGTAAAAAATTAGTGCAAGTGTTTTTATAAGTAATGAATAAAAACACTTGCACTATTTTTTAATCTCTACATTTTTTAGCTATTAATAATCTGTTAATTATATATCAAACTAATAACTTATAGATAGTTAATTTATTAGTTTTCTTCTGGAATAAATGCGTTATAGATTGCCTTTATTGCGTCTTCAAAGTATTTGTTTCTTACACCGATAATTATATTAAGTTCACTTGAACCCTGGTCTATCATTTTTATATTTACTTTAGCTTTGGCAAGGGCTGAGAAGATTGCTCCTGCTATACCTGAGCTATTTCTCATACCACGACCTACTACTGCGATAAGTGCTAAGTCTGACTCTAATTCTATAAGGTCTGGCTTAACTGCTCTGTGTAACTGTGCAAGTACTTTCTGTTCTTTTTCTACAAATTCATCTTGGTGAACAAATACTGTCATTGTATCAATTCCAGATGGCATATGTTCAAATGAAATGCCATTGTCTTCAAATACTTGAAGTACTTTTCTACCAAAACCTATTTCTGAGTTCATCATATCTTTATCTATACCGATTGATACAAATCCCTTCTTACCTGCGATACCTGTGATTGTGTATTCTGGAACACTACAAGTTGTTTCTACAATCATTGTACCTTTGTCTTCTGGGGCATTTGTATTTCTGATATTGATTGGAATACCTTCTTTTCTTACTGGGAATATAGCTGACTCATGTAATACTGAAGCACCCATGTATGAAAGTTCTCTTAATTCTTTGTATGTAATAATTGTAATTGGCTTTGGATTGTTTACTATTCTTGGGTCTGCTGCCAAAAAGCCTGATACATCTGTCCAATTTTCGTATACATCAGCCTTTAATGCTCTTGCTACGATAGAACCTGTAACATCTGAACCACCTCTTGAGAATGTCTTTACTTCTCCATTAGGCTTTGCACCATAAAAGCCCGGAATTACGGCATTTTTAGTCTTTTCAAGTCTAGCAGTTAATACATCATTAGTCTTTTCTGAATTAAATTCGCCATCTTTGTCAAAGCAAATAACTGTAGCAGCATCAATAAATTCATAACCTAAATAATTAGCCATTATAATACCATTTAAGTATTCACCTCTTGAAGCGGCATAGTCCTTTCCTGCAAGTGATTCAAACTGCTTTTTAATTGTTTCAAACTGTTCATCAAGTGATAACTTAAGTCCAAGTCCTTTGATGATTTCTTTGTATCTATCTTTGATAGCTTTTAACTGTGTATCAAAATTCTTGCCTGCTTCTGCTTGTGCATAACATTTATAAAGCATATCTGTAACCTTAGTATCATCAGAAAATCTCTTTCCCGGTGCTGATGGTACAACATATCTTCTGCTTTCATCTGCCTTTATAATATTGCCTACCTTTTTAAACTGTTCTGCACTTGCAAGTGAGCTTCCGCCGAATTTTACTACCTTAACCATTTTCTTTTTCCTCTCTTTTTCCTTAATGTTAAATAAATATATTACTTTTCAAATAAATGATTTATTATTGTATGTCCCTCAGCTATATAATTACCACTTTGTTTAGCTTCTTTTTCATTGTAGTTCCATGTGTTATTTTGTGGATTAGTGCTGTCATAGAGCATATACGGAACTGGGTCTGAAACGTGAGTTCTTATTGCTACTGGTGTTGGGTGGTCTGGTAAAACGAGCATACGATAATCAACACCAGCCTTTTCAAGCTTTTCTGTAACTCTTTTTATTATTCTCTTATCGAGATTTTCTATAGCTTTTACTTTTCTTTCGTAACTGCCTTGATGTCCCATTTCATCAGGTGCTTCAAGGTGTATATATGCAAAGTCGCAATTGTCATTGACAAGTGCTTCAAATGCTGCGTCTGCTTTGCCTTCGTAGTTAGTATCAAGTCCACCGTTAGCACCTTCTACTTCTACAACCTTCATATCTGCACCGACAGCAATTCCTTTAAGTAAGTCAACCGCTGAAATCATTGCACCTGTATGTCCTGTTTTTTCAACAAATGGCGATAACATCGGTCTTGTTCCTGCTCCCCAGAACCATATTGAATTAGCAGGGTTAAGTCCATTTTTAATTCTTTCCTGATTAATTGGGTGATTTGCAAGAATGTCATAGCTTTTCTTCATCATTTCACGAAGTACTTCATCCTTTGGAAGATATTTTCCAATCTTTTGACCTAATACGTCATGTGGTGGTGTAAGTTCTACAACTTCTCCGTTATCCCATATTGTAAGATGTCTATAACTTGTGCCTACATAAAACTTATAGATATCATTTTCAAGCTCTTTTCTTACTGCTTCAAGTAAAACGGCTGCGTCTTCTGTTGAAATCTCACTTGAACTGTGGTCTATAATTGTCTTTTCTTCATAAGGTAAATCATCTGTTGACACTGTAACAATATTACATCTTAAAGCTACGTCTGTAGACTTCATATCTACGCCAATGCTCAATGCTTCAAGTGGTGAACGTCCTGTGTAATATTCCTTTGGGTCATAACCTAAAACTGAAAGGTTAGCTGTATCACTTCCCGGTGCCATGCCATCTGGAATTGTGTGAACCATACCTATTTCTGACATTTTAGAGTATTTATCCATTGTTGGTGTATCTGCATATTCAAGTGGTGTCTTGCCACCAAGTTCCTCGATGTTATTATCTGCCATACCATCGCCAAGAACTATTAAATACTTCATAGTAATCCTCTTTTCTGCACACTCTGTTATTTATTTAACATTTTGTGTCGAGCTTGCGAGTCCACAAATAAATTATAAGTCTGTTTTCATCACAACTTATTGCTTTTTACAATATAGGTCTTTATAATGTTAAATTCTTGTCTTATCTATTCTTATTCTATTGATAACTTCAACGTTAGATGCTGCTGTGTTAAATGCTTTTTCTGTCATAAGTGATGTAACGAAACCAAACTCTCCATCTATTCCATCAACTGTGACTACATCTATATCGCCAAATGCTTTTTCTACTTCTGACAAGTCTTTATCTACACTTCCCTTTACTCTTACAAAGAAGTATCTTTCTACGTCTTCGACATTGCCAAGTTCAATCTTTTCTGAACTCCATACTGTCATTACATTTGTTCCCTTATGCTTAACGCAGTCAACAACATCTGCTACTACTGCACTTGCTGTTGGTAACTTTCCTGCGCCTGCGCCAAAGAACATTACATCTCCGATAACATTTCCCTTGATGTATATACCGTTTAATACATCGTTTACATTGTAGAGTGGGTGTTCTTTTTCTATTAAAAATGGAGCTGTGATTGCATATACTTTATCGTTAATTTTCTTACTTGTTGCAAGAAGTTTTACTACACAGCCGATTTTTTCTGCGTACTTGAAATCTTCTGTAGTAATCTTTGTTATACCTTCTGTGCAAACATCTTCGTAATTTACTGTTGAGCCAAACGCAAGTGATGTAAGAATTGCTATTTTTCTACAAGCATCATAGCCTTCAACATCGGCTTCTGGATTGCGTTCTGCATAGCCTAACTGCTGTGCTTCTTTTAATACATCTTCGTAAGAGCTTCCTTGTGTACTCATCTTTGTTAAAATGTAGTTAGTTGTTCCATTTAAAATACCTGTAATCTGTGTAATCTCATCGGCTGTAAGACATTGATTTAATGGTCTTATAATAGGAATACCACCACCAACTGAAGCTTCAAACATGAAGTTTAACTTTCTTGCTTTTGCCATTGCAAGTAATTCTGGCCCATGTGCAGCAACTAAGGCCTTATTAGATGTACACACACTCTTTCCTGCCTCAAGTGCTTTTTTTACAAATGTAAATGCTGGCTCAATTCCCCCCATAACTTCTACTACTACATCTATTTCTGGGTCATTGATGATTATATCTATATCATGCACTATTTTTTCTTGAATTGGGTCTTCTGGAAAATCTCTTAAATCGAGTACACTTTTTATTTCTATACTCTGTCCTGCTCTTTTTTGTATTGAAGCGCTATTTGTCTGTAATACTTCAACTACACCTGAGCCTACTGTTCCATAACCTAAAACTGCAATCTTTGCCATATTAATTCTCCATTTCGTATTTTTTATTAACTTTAAAACTTTTTACAAATATTATTATTCTCTACTTAATATTTTAAGATATCGTATGCCTTCAAGTTGTTCTATTTCTTCTATCATCTTGGAGGAGTCGCCTGTTGTTGGCAATATATCAACACTTAATGTAAGGGAAGCAACTCCATTAACCGGTATTGTCTGATGGATTGTTAGGATATTTGCCTTAAATTCGGCTATTTTATTAAGCACTAGGGATAATAAACCTGGTTCATCGTCCATTGATAATACAAATGTTATTGTTTTTCCTTTAACATTATCTCTGAATGGAAATATATCGTCTTTATATTTGTAATATGAGCTTCTGCTAATTCCTACACTTTCTGTAGCATCTGCTATAGAAATGCCTTTTGTTTCTACAAGTCGATTGACTTGAGCTACTTTAAGAAGCACTTCTGGCAGAGCTTTTTGTTTTACAACGTAATATTTTATATCATTTGCCATTTCTTGCCTCTTTCCATAAGGTGTTCTGTCAAATATCATTTTCACCACATATTCTTTTTGTTATGTGCGTGTGTCAAAGACAATTGTACATCACAGAAAGAATTTTATCATAGTCGTGGATATATTGCAACTGTTATATATTTTTCTTATGTTCTAGTTTTCGCACTGTTATTATGTGAAGATAGCAGGAGTATATAAACACACACACCAGTGAAAGTACAATCAGCTATATTTGTATGCCATCATCGTACAGGTTTATTCGCTGTTTTCATACAAATATAACTGACTGTTCTTTAAATGGTGTATTCCTTGTTTTATATAGTCCTGCTATCTTACGGTGGCTTGTTGGCGCACGAGATATTAAACGGGAATTTGTTGAAATTTTAACCTTGCAATATTTTTTGAGTATGGTCATACAGATTATCAAGTTGGAAAGTTTGATAATAAAGTGACGGTTTGGATTAGTTATTTTAAGTTTACAGTTATTAAGCATATTATTCCTGTAGCTGTTAATAGTATTTTCTTTAATAAGTCGATTATTATCTTTGTAAATAATAGGCTGTTACAGCAATAAAATTTTTGAATTAACTTTTATTGCTATAACAGCCTTATATTTTTATATTATGATAAATTATTCACGCCCAAACACACTTGCAAGATAGCGCATATCGTTGATATGTTTATCTGTTAATGCGCCTTTGTTCATTCTCCACTTCCAGTTGCAACCTAGCGTTGATGGTGTGTTTATTCTTGCCCAGTTGCCTAGTTTTAATATGTCTTGTACTGCAAATATTACAAGCTCTGCAACACTTGAATATGCTGCTCTAAATGTATTGTCTACCATTCTTTCTTTATCTCTTGTATCAAGATAGTCGTAGGCGTAGCCAAGTTCCCAATCGTTATGTTCTTCAAAATAGCCCATAAGTGTTTCATTGTCATGTGTACCACCATATACAACGCAATCTTTTGTGTAATTGTATGGCAAATGTGGATTTTTTCTATCTCCGCCAAATGCAAATTCAAGAACTTTCATGCCAGGATAGTTATTTGCCTTTAAAAGTTCGTCTACTTCTGGTAAGAACACGCCTAAGTCTTCAGCGATAATCTGCTTATCACCAATTGAACTGTTAATTACATCTGTAAGCTTCTTTCCCGGACCTTTGTGATATTCACCTTTTCTTGCGTCAGGCATATCAGCCGGAATAGCATAATATTTTACAATACCGATAAAATGGTCTATTCTTATTACATCATACAGACTAGCTGACTTTGCCATTCTATGACGCCACCAAGTAAAGTCATTTTTTTCGATAGCTTCCCAGTCATATAAAGGATTGCCCCACTTCTGTCCTAAGTCGGAAAATGCGTCTGGTGGAACTCCTGCTACGTCTGTTGAAGCTAAGTTTTCATCAAGCTGGAAATCACCAGAATTAGCCCAAACATCTGCACTGTCATAACCCATATAGATAGGAATATCACCGATTATCTTAATGCCTTTTTCATTAACATAACTCTTAAGCTTATTCCACTGTTTATCAAATTCATACTGTAAAAATATCCAAAATTCAATATCATCCTTTAACAACTTATTGTACTTTTGAATACCTTCATCTGTTCTAAAACGAATGTCATCGTCCCATTCTGCCCAAGATACGCCCTTATAATAATCTTTGAGTGACATAAAAAGTGCATAATCGTTAAGCCAAAAGCTATTATCTTCGCAAAATCTTTCTAAACTTTTATACTGTGGTAAAGCATCAACATTTTCGTTTTTATTTTGTGAAGTACAATTTTCTTCTTTTTCTTTGGCTATAACTTCTTTAAATCTTTCAAAGGCTATGTGTAACACTTCAAAACGCACTTTGTATAATTTTTCATAACTTACATAACTTTCATTGCCAAGATTGATATCTCGATTATCTGCATATCTGTTATTTAGTGCATCTTCTTCTGATACATTGACTGGAACATGTCCATCTCCCCAATCCCTTGATATAAGCTCTGACTTTCGTAAAAGTCCATCTTCTACAAGTGTATCAAGGTCAATAAAATAAGGATTGCCTGCAAATGCTGAAAATGATTGATAAGGACTATCTCCATAAGTTGTAGGTCCTAACGGAAGCACTTGCCAATATTTGTGGTTGCACGCCTTTACAAAATCAACAAAGTTATAAGCTTCTTTGCCAAATGTGCCAATTCCATAAGGCGATGGAATACTGCTTACAGGCATGAGTATTCCTGCGCTTCTATCAAATGTTTTTTTATTCCCCATACATCATGCTACTAAAAAAATATAATAGTATATCTTTTTAGCTTTTCCTTTCTTCAAAAAACTGTTAATGCTAATAACTGTTATTTAATTTCATTATAACTGATATTACAATATACTTTACTAATTGCTCATATCGTCTGTTAATTTTTTAACACCATTCGTTTCTTCGTCTGTAAGAAGTTTTTCGATATCAAGAAGAATAACTAAACCATCTTTAAGGTTAGCAACTCTATCAAGATACATTGTATCAGCCTTCTTTACCATACCAGGCATAGCTACTACCTTATCGGCTGGTAAGTCGTCTATTTCAAGTACTGTATCTACTCCAAGTGCAAGTGCAATACCATTCATTCTTACGATAATGAAGTTTTCACTTCTTCCATCATATGTCATACCGAACTTCTTCTTTAAATCATAAACAGGTACAACTTCACCTCTTAAATTAATAATTCCGTCAATATATGATGTTGAGTTAGGTACTGGCACTATATTAATCTGTTTTTCAATACCTTGAACCTTATTAATGTCTACACCGAACATTTCATCATTTAACTTAAATATAACAGGCTTCATATAATCTGCCATTTCTATGCCTCCCTTTCTATGTAATAGAGCTATAATGCTCTATTTGTATCTTGCTATATTTTTAATCTTCATTATCTTTGCTTATACTTAACGATGTTAAATAAGCATTTATAAATGGGTCAATATTGCCATCTAATACGCTTTGTGCATTGCCTACTTCTTTGTTAGTTCTGTGGTCTTTTACCATTGTATAAGGCTGTAATACATAACTTCGTATCTGATTACCAAAATTAATATCCTTTACATCACCTCTAATGTCAGATGTCTTTTCAGCATTTTCCTGTTGCCTTAAAAGGTACAACTTAGCCTTTAACATCTGCATAGCCTTATCTTTATTCTGATGTTGTGACCTTTCATTTTGACATTGAACTACAATTCCTGTTGGAAGATGTGTAATTCTTATTGCTGATGATGTCTTATTGATATGCTGTCCACCAGCTCCGCTTGAACGGTATGTATCAATTCTTAAATCATCATCATTAATTTCTATATCAACATTTTCTTCTATATCTGGCATTACATCACATGATACAAAAGAGGTCTGTCTTTTTCCTGCTGCATTAAAAGGCGATATTCTTACAAGTCTATGTACTCCATGCTCTGATTTTAAATGACCGTAGGCATTGTCACCAGTAATCTCTATTGTAACAGACTTAATTCCTGCTTCTTCACCTTCAAGATAATCAATTGTCTGAACTTGATATCCTTTTCTTTCTGCCCATCTTGTATACATTCTATATAACATCTGACACCAGTCACAGCTTTCTGTTCCGCCTGCTCCTGCGTGAAGTGTAAGAATTGCATTACATTTATCATATTCTCCTGACAATATCGTATCTATTCTTAAACTCTCTAAACGTTCTTCAAAAGAACTTACTTCATTTTCAATCTCTACTAATAAAGATGTGTCATATTCTTCTTCTGCCATCTCTATTAATACTTTAATATCTTCTAGTGAACTTGTAAGCTCATCATACTTTTCAAATGCACCTTTAAGAGTTTTTAACTCTTTCATTGCCTTTTGTGACTTATCTGTATCGTCCCAAAATCCCGGTGCTTCCATATCCGCTTCAAGCTCTTCTATTCTCTTTTTCTTATTATCAAGGTCAAGAGCTTGCTTAATATGCTCTAACGGCTTTTCATAACCTGAAAGCTTGTATTTGTATTGTTCTAATTCTACCACTATTAATTCCCCTGACTTTAAAGTTTTTGTAAAGCAGATATTATAATCTACTTTATTACACAATTTATCATTAAAAGCTTGCACTCTTTATGATACAAGCAAGTCCAATCTTATCTTTGCTTGTTGCAATAGAAATGACTTACTTAATATTGTTAAATAATTATACGACATATTATCAAAATGGACAAGGTTATTTAAAAAAGAACAATCAACTATACTTGTATTCTATCACCGAACGGTTTTGTTCGCTTTTGTCATACAAATATAGCAGACTGTTCTTTATAATGTCAAACAACCGCCTGTCCATTTATTTTAAAATTCAATATACTTTTAAGCCTGTCTTCCACAACAGTTCTTATACTTTAATCCGCTTCCGCATGGGCATGGGTCGTTAGGATATACTTTCTTTTCTACTCTCTTAACAGGACCTTTTACTGAACCACCGTCATCCTTATTAGTTCCTGTAGCCTTGGCTACCTGTTCTCTTTCAACCTTTTGCTCAACTTGAATGTGCATAAGAAGTCTTACTGTATCTTCTGTAATTCCTCTTGTCATGTCATCAAACATATCATAACCCATTACTTTATACTGAACAACTGGGTCTCTCTGACCATAAGCTTGAAGTCCAATACCTTGCTTAAGCTGGTCCATATCGTCAATGTGGTCCATCCACTTACGGTCAATTACCTTAAGAAGTACAACTCGCTCTATTTCTCTTATCTGCTCTGGTTCTGTAAATAAAGCTTCTTTATCTTCATACATCTTAACAGCTTTTTCTTTTAAGTCATGGATAAGTTCGTTCTTATTCTTAATATCTGGATTGTACTTGATTGGTTCAAATGGAATTGTTGGAACTAAAAGTTCATTTAATTCGTTATAATCCCAATCTTTACTTTCACTATCTTCACTTAAACATCTATTGACTGAATTTTCAACAAAATCAGTAATCATCTTAAGGACTGAATTACGCATACTTTCACCATTAAGTACACGCTTTCTTTCGGCATAAATGATTTCCCTTTGTTCATTCATAACTTGGTCATATTCAAGAAGACGACTTCTGATACCATAGTTGTTAGTTTCTATCTTCTTTTGAGCCTTTTCTATAGCACTACTTAACATCTTATGTTCAATCTGCTCATGCTCGTCCACACCTAAAGTATTAAATATACTCATAAGTCTTTCTTGACCAAACAATCTCATAAGGTCATCTTCAAGTGATATATAAAATCTTGACTCACCTGGGTCACCTTGTCTTCCGGCACGACCTCTAAGCTGATTATCAATACGTCTTGATTCATGTCTTTCTGTACCAATAATCTTAAGACCTCCTGCTGCCTTTGCATCATCATCAAGCTTAATATCAGTTCCTCGACCTGCCATGTTAGTAGCAATTGTTACTGCACCATGCTTACCTGCCTGTGATACTATCTCAGCTTCTAACTCATGGTACTTAGCATTAAGTACATTATGCTTAATGCCTTTCTTCTTAAGCATTTCACTTATAAGTTCTGATGTATCAATAGTTATTGTACCTACAAGAACTGGCTGTCCTTTTTCATGTGACTCAATTACTGAGTCTACAACAGCTTCAAACTTAGCCTTTTTAGTCTTGTATACAACATCGTTTAAATCTTTTCTTAATACGGGCTTATTTGTTGGTATTTCAACAACGTCCATGTTATAAATTTCACGAAATTCTTTTTCTTCTGTAAGAGCAGTACCAGTCATACCTGCTTTCTTTTCAAACTTATTAAAGAAGTTCTGGAATGTAATTGTTGCAAGAGTCTTACTTTCTCTCTTAACTTTAACGTGTTCCTTAGCTTCAATAGCCTGATGAAGACCATCAGAAAATCTACGTCCCGGCATAATACGTCCTGTAAATTCATCGACGATTAATACTTCATCATCTTTTACAACATAGTCTTTGTCTCTAAACATAAGATTATGAGCACGAAGTGCTAATGTTACATTGTGTTGAATTTCAAGGTTTTCAGGGTCAGCATAGTTGTCAATGTGGAAGAACTTTTCTACCTTATGAATACCTTGTTCTGTAAGATTAACCACTTTATCTTTTTCATTAACGATAAAGTCACCATCTTCTTCCATATCTTCCTGCATAAGAGCCTGCATCTTAGTCATCTCACCCTTATACTCTCCACGTTCTAACTGTCTTGCAAGTACGTCACATAACTCATAAAGCTTAGTAGACTTACCACTTTGTCCTGATATAATAAGAGGAGTTCTAGCTTCATCTATTAATACAGAGTCAACCTCATCAATAATACAATACTTTAAATCTCTTAAAACAAGCTGTTCCTTGTAAATAGCCATATTATCTCTAAGGTAATCAAAGCCTAATTCATTATTAGTAACGTATGTAATATCACACGCATATGCTGCTCGTCTTTCATCGTCCTTTAAATCATGAAGCACTATACCAACACTTAAGCCTAAGAACTGATGAATTTGTCCCATCCACTCAGCATCTCGCTTTGCAAGATAATCATTAACTGTTACTACAAGAACTCCTTGTTCTGTAAGTGCATTAAGATATGCTGGAAGTGTAGATACAAGTGTCTTACCTTCACCAGTTCTCATCTCGGCAATACGTCCTTGATGTAATACAATACCACCAATAATCTGTACTCTGTAATGTTCCATTCCAAGAACTCTTTTACCAGCTTCTCTTACAACGGCGTAAGCTTCCGGAAGAATGTCATCAAGTGTTTCGCCTTTCTTTAATCTTTCTTTAAATTCTTGTGTCTTACCCTTTAACTCGTCATCGCTTAATGCGCCCATCGCCTCACGATAACTTTCAACCTTATCAGCTATAGGGTAAATTCTTTTTAACTCATGTTCACTATGTGTACCAAATAACTTCTGAACCAGTCCCATTCCATATCTCCTTAAAGCAAATTCTTTTTTAATTTTACCACTAAATATACTTTTAAGCAAGAAGTACCAAAATATTAAAATATTAAATAATATTAAACCTATATAATATTACATATATTTATTAAGTTTATATGAATAATCTATTACATTTTTTAACATCTCTTTCGCATTATTGGCGTCATTTTTATTACTGTTAGTAATACCAGCAGCTTCTGTTGTGCTTGCTGTTATTTCTTCACTTACTGCTTGAAGTTGTGTTGTATCGTCTACAATTATATCATTAGACTTTTTAAGCTCTTTTGTCATTGTATCAATATCTTTCATTTGAATTGTTAATTCCTGCATGTTGTTATTAATAATATTAAAGCCTTGTGACACTTCTTCAAGAATTTGTATCTGACTGTCTGTAACTTCAAAGGAATTATTAATTGCTTTAGAAGCCTGACTTGAATACTTTGTTAAATCATCAACAATCCCTGTAATACTTGAAATTGAGTTTTTTGTCTGCTCTGCAAGTTCTCTTATCTCATCTGCTACTACTGCAAAGCCTTTCCCTGCTTCTCCTGCTCTTGCAGCCTCAATAGAAGCATTTAATGCTAAAAGATTGGTTTGATTTGATATTTGCAAAATCATATCTGTAATATTTTTCACACTATTTGTCTGGTCTTCTAATTTTTTCATTGTATCTACTACAATTGAGTTAGTTGCTGTAATTGTTTTGGAATGTTCACTTAACTTTGCCATAGCTGACATATTTTTATCAACAGCTTCCATTGAAGATGTTACCTTTTCTAGTGCTGACTTTGTCTGTACTGCTGCATTGTCAATAGCTTGTTGAATACTTTGTGTCATCTCTGTCTGACTTTGGATATTCTCCGCCATATTATGTGTACCCAAAGCTATCTCTCCTACTATGCCATTAATCCCATCTGCTGATTTATAAAGCTTATCAAGTAGTTGGTCTGCTTCTTGTGTCTTTACTTGAACACCTTTTGATATAGTCAAAACATCTTCCATTATGAGTTTTTGCATACTTTCTTCACTTTTTATCGCACCAACACTGTCATTATTAAACATAAATAATATTATTGCACTTAAACGGATTGTAACAAACACTACAAGTACAAGTCCAAATACCATTAATTCTTCATTATTAGTATCTGTTGTTTCTATTATTCCACTAATCAATAATAAATATCTAAAAATGTATACTCCTGACAGCACAGAACAAGATATGTTCATCATTTTTTTATTGTTATACATCATTACCGCTACAATTAGTGGAACTGCACTAAACGCCATACAGTCGTTTCTATTTACAATTGTCACAATAAGATACATTACAGCAAACTGACATAATATCAGCATAAACATATATTTGCTTTCATTGTTTTTAAAATACATAATTGTCATTGTAGCTATTCCTAAAATGTCAATAATTATTCCTGCTGTTTCAAGAAAGTTATTGCCATAGTCAAGAATACATGCTGTTACATTTACAAGCATTGTAATTTCTGTAATTATATAAATTATATATACTATCTTATTAGCTAATAAATATTTCTCATGCTCATCTTTGTATTTATATGACGCACTTTGTTCTTTTAGCTTTGCTATCAATTCTTGTTTTTCTTTTTCCATAAATATATCCCTCACAGCAAAAATGGAGTACTGCCTAAACAGTACTCCGCTTAATCACTAAATTATATTAATTAATCAAGTTCTGGTTCAATAAGACCATAAGTGTTACCTTTTCTCTTATATACTACATTGACTTCTTCTGTTTCTGAATTAAAGAATACATAGAAGTTATGTCCTAAAAGTTCCATCTGAACACATGCTTCTTCAGGGTCCATTGGCTTAATTCCAAACTTCTTAGTTCTGATAATCTTTACTTCATCTTCGTCTTCATAGTCTTTCTCAACAAATTCCTGTGCGAAAGCGGCAGCATTTTGTTGTTTGTGTACAATCTTATTCTTGTACTTCTTTAACTGACGTTCAATTACTTCTTCTACAAGGTCAATTGAAACGTACATATCGCTGCTTACTTGTTCACTTCTAATTATATTACCCTTAACAGGTATAGTTACTTCTATCTTCTGTCTTTCTTTTTCAACACTAAGTGTAACATTAACTTCTGTTTCTGGAGCAAAGAACCTATCGAGTTTTCCTAACTTCTCCTCTACTGCTGACTTTAAACCTTCTGTTACATCAATATTTCTTCCTGTAATTATAAAACGCATGATGTTCAACTCCTTTTCGTGTATTATTCATCGTGTTATTCATGTTGAACTACTTTGCATATACTGGATTATTGCCTATAATTATTAACATATCTAATAGTTATAGGTTAATGTTATATACTATATTGTTTGATTAAAACTCATTTTACATTGATATAATATGAATTGTGATTTTAATATAAACAATTATGGTATATTAACTATAAATCTAATAATATGTAAAGTCACGATATGCTGTGGATAAGATTTTAAATTTTGTGGATTATTTAGATATCTTTTCCATTGCTGATAATGATATTCTGACTACTCTCCACAGCAAGCTGTGGAAGTTCTAACTGATGATATTTTGCAGTAATCGTACATCATTTTCAGACTTTGGATAT
>URYE01000040.1 GCA_900551945.1 uncultured Eubacterium sp.
ATATGAATTTAGGGGAAGCAGAGTTAAACGAGGTCTTTACAAGACATCAAGTGGTGAAATATTTAATGCAGATGTTAATGGGGCATTAAATATCATGCGAATAGGTTTAATTAAGGAGGAAAGAGATTAATGAACAGAAAAGTTAGAAGAGCATTGAAGAAAAGTAGTGGTGTAGTACTTGCAGGAACTATGATGTTTAGTAACTCTGGAGTTATGGCACTTGCAGATACATCCAAAGAACAACCCACAGTTACACAGATAACGGAAATGTCATTAAATCAGATACAGGAAGAACAGGAACAGGTAGTAGAGAATGTTTTATCAGAAGAAGTATATTCAGACAGTGCGACTAATTCAGAAGATATAGAAAATGATACAGTATCAGGAACATGGGGAACTTGTGAATGGACAATTAACTCAGATGGTGTACTTACTATTGGTGAAGGTGTTGGTAAAGAAACTGAATACGTTTATATTGGAGCTTATTATTATGAAAGAATATCTCCATGGACAGAGTACAAAAATAAGATAAAGAAGATTGATATTACAGGTAATATAACATTTGATGAAGATGTATCATTAGAAGGATTATTTAAATCATTTAATAAAGTTACAGAAATTAATGGATTAAAAAACATTGATTTTTCTAAAGTTACAGATATAAGTTATATGTTTTTCAATTGTAGTGGTCTTGTAAATTTAGAAATAGGAAATTGGGATGTAAGTAATGTGACAAATGCGGAATTTATGTTTAATGGTTGCAGTAGTCTTACAAACTTGGAAATAGGAAATTGGGATGTAAGTAATGTGACAAATGCGAAACGTATGTTTAGTTATTGCAGTAGTCTTACTCATTTAGATTTAAGTTCGTTTGATTTAAGTTCATTATTTGATTATAGTTATATATTCGGTTCTTGTTATGAATTAAAAGAAGTAACTATGCCTAAGAATTGGGGATTTCGAAAAGACGGTATAATATCAGAGTTTAAATGGTGTATGGCTCGTACTAAAGTAACATCATGGACAGATATTGCAACTGGGGATGTGTATGAAGGTTTACCAAATACTCTTATAGAGGGACATAAATATGTGGAGACTAAGGTTGAAGAAACAACAAAACCACTTGCAATAAGTGCAACAAAGCAAGAAGCCGATAAGACAGTAACACTCACAGCAAATGGAACAGGCGGAAGTGGAAAGTATACATATAAGTTTATTGTATATAACAAGACAACAAACTCATGGGCAAACTTACAAGACTTCTCAGAAAAGAACACATTCACATGGACAAAGGGCAATGCAGGAGATAGATATTTCTATGTAGATGTAAAGGACAACACAACAGGCAAGACAGTAAGAAGTCAGACTCTTAATGTAAAGATTGATGCAACAAGTACTCCAACTTCAACACTCATAGCAAGTACAGCTAATGTCAATGTAGGTGGTAAGGTAACACTTACAGCTAAGGCAACAGCAGGAAGTGGAAAGTATACATACAAGTTCTTAATCTACAACCCAGCAACAAAGCAATGGGCAAAATTACAAGACTTCTCAAATAACAGCACATTTACATGGACAGCAGGAAGTGCAGGAGCTAGACAATTCTATGTAGATGTAAAGGACAGCAATGGAAAAGTAACAAGAAGTAAGGTAGTTAATGTACAGGTAGGAAATGCACAGTCAGTAACAAAGCTTTCAGTAAAAGCAACAGCAAGTACAACAGCAAACAAAGTAGGACAGAATGTAACATTTACAGCAACAGCTAATGGTGGTGCTGGTGGATATACATATAAGTTCCTTGTATACAATAAGACAACAAAACAGTGGGCAAAGATACAAGACTTTAGTGCTACAAGCAAGCTTACATGGAAAGCAGGAAGTGCAGGAGAACGACAGTTCTATGTAGATGTAAAAGATAAGAATGGTAATACAGTAAGAAGTTCAGTTATGAACGTAAATACAACTAAGTAATATTTTTATATGTTTGACATTATAAACTTTTAAATAATTTAACAAGAATTGTAGTAATTATAAAAAACTCTAAGATAAGCTAAATTGCATATTGTGTAAAAGACTTAAATAGCTTATCTTAGAGCTTTTTTGATTTTATGAATAATTCAATTATCTAAAAATGAATGGTAGAACCACCCTTAACTTCAACAGGCTTATTATTTACCATAAGCCATACAGATTTAGCAGATGGATTATACACAAAAGTATTATCAGCAGAGAACTCAAGACGGTCAAATAATTCATTGTATTCTACAATTTCAATATTAGTAGCATACCAAATATCTTCTTGACCACCAATCATCTCACAAAATTCTTCAATAACATTCCAATTGTCATTTCTGTCAAATTCAAAACTGTGTCCCCATACATACATCATATAAAGGTACTGAGTTTTCTTAAGACTCATAAACTTTTTGCCAAATTCAATAAGTTCATGGTTGTGGTGACAAGTAGGCAGCCAACGCATATAATTTTCAGGCATATTAAAACCAGTAGCATCACCTAATAAAATAGGGCCTTGAGCATACTGTGCGTTGAGTTCTGCACTCTTTACAACAGAATACTGGTCAGCGGCAACTCTAGCATACTTAATTCCTAATTGTGAAGCAATATTACATATTCTTTCATCACATGAACCGTTAGGAAAAGCCATACCATGAATAGGATAGCCCATAATCTGTTCAAGTTTAGTTCTGTCATCGAGTATTTCGTGAACAATTTCTAAGTCGGGACATCTTCCAATAGTAGGGTGAGTAGAAGTATGTACGGCAACTTCATGCCCTGCATAAAGAGCTTGCCATTCTTCCTTTGGAATACGAATTTCTGGGTCATCAATACCAGAATTAAGATTAAATGTACATTTAATGCCATTCTTATTAAAGATTGATACAAGTCGTCTATCAGCAAGCTTGCCATCATCATAACTAAGAGTTAAAACCTTGTGTTTTCCTTCGGGAAATGCTTTGTAAATCTTATTCATTATACTTTCAAATCCTTTCTAAGTAAGTAAATTTATTTTAAATCTGCTTATAATAATAATCCCTTAGACAGCCTTATAAAAATATAAGCTTCTGTCAATTAAATATTATTATATAATAAATATTAAATTTTGTCGATAATTAAGTCTATTTAGTTTTTGCATTTTAAGTTGCAAATAACATTTTTCTTATCACAACCCCAACATAATAAAGATATGTCTTTGCCATTACGGTATCTGTCGCATATATAGGGATTGAGCGGTATAAACAGTCATTTACATAGATATTTGCAGAACCGATAACATCATCTTTATAGACGGGGGCTTTGTATATAGTAGGAACGTCATAGGTAATGTTAATTACATCGTCAATTCCAAGTAGAAGTCCCACATTGTCTTTTATATTTGCTCTAAAAGAATTTGCCATGCCACTTTCAATAGCTATATCTTTAATTGGAGTATCTGAATTAATAAGCTCTTTGTAAAAATAATTTTGCCTTGCCCAGTTTAATAGAAGCTTTGCGTCATGCCATTTGTATGTTTTGTTATTAGGCCAGCCACAAGCAAGAAGGGCAACGATAAAAGTTCTTCCGTCACACTTATAAGCACAAATGTAGCAATATCCTGCGTTTCCGGTAAATCCCGTCTTTCCCGAAATAATATTTTCATACATATTAAGAAATGCGTTTGCATTGCCTACACTGTAAGTAATACCTTTAGAAATCGAAAAATCTTTAGAAGAATTAGTACTGTCAGAGTTAGAAAGCTCTTTTTCATTTTTTATTATAGAAGAAAATGTATAATCTTTAGTCTGGGTAATCTTAAGAAATTCACTGTTTTTAATACAATATGCCATAATAGTTGCAAGTTCGGCAGCAGTTGTGGAGTGTATTCCACCATCGTCTTCCCCATCAAGCCCATTAGGAGTTACAAAATGTGTATTAACACAACCAAGTTGTTCGGCTTTTTTATTCATAAGAGAGGTAAATATATGTACAAGCACTTTGCTTTGTGAAGTTTCAAGGGAACTTAAAAAAGAGGAGTCATTATCTAAGTGACCATTCAAAAAATCAAGTTGGTTCATATTGTCTGCTACAACATTGTAATCATCGTTTTTATTTCCTACTAGTACATTGCATATATGGTTATACGCAGTATTTTCAGCAATAATTACGGCTGAGTCGTTGTGTGATTTTAGCATTAGTGAGTATAAAATATCATTTATATAAAAAAGTTCTCCACGAGTAGCATTTAACTGAACGTCAGGCATAGAAGCGGCGTAACTGCTTGTAGTACATATAAAATCACTGTCACAGTATTCAAGAGCTATAACGCAAGTCATAATCTTAGTAGTACTTGCCATAGGAGCATTAGTATCTGCTGCTTTAGAGTATAAAAGTCGGTTATTGTCACCATCAAGTACTGCGGCGTATCTAGCATATAATTCAGATATGTTAGGGCGAGAAGTATCTGTTTTTGGTGTGTTAAAAGAATAATCATTTAATTCATAATAAGAGTTTTGTTCAAAAGCAGGTACGATATTATTTAACAAAGAAATGCAATATACAAATAACAAAGTAAAGATAAATAATTTTTTAACAATAGGCTTAACCCTCATAAACTCTCCATTTAACTATAACAATTGATAAGATAATTACTATTATTTTATAATATTTTATAAATATTTATGATTTCAAATTCTAGTTTATGCTTTACACATTGTTTGATTTCTAATAAAATATTATTATAAATAATGTTATTGTTATTTATGTATTTATACATTGTGCTACAATAAACTTTTGTAAGATATCAGTAATATATAAACTAAATGCACTTTTACAGGTGTAATTTATATATTACTGATATCTTCAATGTCTTATAAAAGTTTATTGAAATATAAAATACAAGGGAGACTATATGAGTTATATTGAATTTAAAGATGTAAAAAAGATATACAAAATGGGCGAAGTGAGCATTGAAGCTCTTTCAGGTGCTAATTTTAGTATAGAAAAGGGCGAATTTGCCGTAATTGCAGGGCCAAGTGGAGCGGGAAAGAGTACAATCCTTAATTTGCTAGGAGGAATGGATACTTGTTCAAGTGGTGAGATAATAGTAGATGGAGCAAGAGTTAATAACTTTAATGCAAAGCAACTTACAACATACAGAAGATACGATATCGGCTTTGTATTTCAGTTCTACAACTTAGTACAAAATCTTACAGTAAGAGAAAATGTTGAATTTGCCGCACAGATTTGCAAAGAGCCATTAGACATTGACGCAACTATTAAGGCAGTAGGGCTTGAAAATAGAATTGGCAATTTCCCAGCGCAGTTATCTGGTGGTGAACAACAAAGAGTAGCGATAGCAAGAGCAATTGCTAAAAATCCTAAGATACTTTTGTGTGACGAACCAACAGGTGCGCTTGATTATCAGACAGGTAAGGCGGTATTAAAGCTTTTACAAGACACTTGTATAAAGAATAATGTCACAGTAATAGTTATAACACACAACCTTGCATTAACTCCTATGGGACATAAAGTAATCAAGGTAAAGAATGGAAAAGTAGACAGTATTACAATCAACGAGAACCCAATGCCAGTAGAGCAGATAGAATGGTAAACATAGAAGTGAGGATATATGGGAAGTACATTTTTTAAAAATATAATAAGAGAAATTAAAAATTCATTCGGAAGATTTCTTGCAATATTTGCTATAGTTGCTATTGGAGTTGCGTTTTTTGCAGGAATAACAGCAGCTTCATCAGATATGCAACATTCTTCTGACAAATATTATGACGATTATAATTACATGGATATAAGAATGGTTTCGACAGCAGGCTTTACACAAGATGATATTGACAGTATAAAAGAAGTTGATGGTCTTAGTGGTGTGTTTGCAACGCATACAATTGATACGTTGACAGTTGCTAACAATACAGAAGAAGTCGTAAAGGTTATGACAGTTCCAGATGGAAGTCTTGACAGCGACAATCCAGAATATATCAATCAATTGAGATTAAAGGAAGGACGACTTCCAGAAAGTGATGATGAGTGTGTTGTAAGGTGGGAGCTTTCAAAGGAAAATATTTATAATATAGGAGATACAATTACCTTAAAGTCGGGTACAGACAGCGACTTGTCAGAAAGTCTTGATATACAAGAATTTAAGGTTGTAGGTATAGTGTATACACCATACTTTTTATCATATAAAAAAGGAACTACATCAATAGGAAATGGTACGGTAGGATATTGTATAATGATTAGAAACAATGTATTTTGTGAAGATTATTATACAGAAGTTTTTGCAACTGTTGATGGAGCGAAGGAGCTTAACACTTATTCTGATGAGTACACACAAAAAGTTAGTAAAGTAATTGATGATATTAAGGCAATTGCAGATACAAGGCTTGATATTAGAAGAAATTCTATAGAAGAAGATTTGGCAAATGCAAAGCAGGAAGCTATTCAAAGTGCTTATGATGAGATAAGAAAGCAAATTACTGATGGATATACTAACACTTATGCTCATGCGCAGTCAATGTCATATCTTATTGACGCTATGATAAATGAAGCAGTTCAAAATGCTATTTCAGTGTTTGACAGTTCCGAAATTGACGAATATTTTGACAATTTAACACAAGAGTATAAGGAGCAGTCAGCCGATTGGAAATGGTATGTGTTAAGCCGAGATGAACAGTATTCTTATGTTGATTATAAATCAAGCACAGAGCAGATGACTAATATAGCAAAGATATTCCCTGTGTTTTTTATTCTTGTAGCAATGCTTGTGTGTCTTACTACAATGACAAGAATGGTAGATGAGCAAAGAGAGCTTATAGGAACATTTAAGGCATTAGGTTATGGCAAAGGCGTAATAGCATTGAAGTATATAAGTTATGCGTTTCTTGCTTCTATAGTAGGTGGAATAGTGGGGTGTATTATAGGTCTTAAATTATTCCCAACAGTTATATATAACTCATGGAATATTATGTATGAAATGCCAAAGATATCCTTTGCTAATCATACAGTACTTGCAATCGTAGCAATAATGTCACTTGTATTTGTAACGTGTTTAGCTTCATTTTTTGCATGTATCACAGAGCTTAAAGAAGTGCCATCACAGCTTATGCGTCCAAAAGCACCTAAAGAAGGAAAGAAGATTTTATTAGAACGAATACCATTTATCTGGAAAAGACTTTCCTTTGCAAGAAAAGTAACAGCAAGAAATATTTTTAGATATAAGAAAAGATTTATAATGACAGTCGTAGGAATTGCAGGCTGTAGCGCACTTATGCTTGCAGGATATGGAATAAAGGACAGTATTTCGGGACTTATAGATGGTCAGTTTGGCAAGATATTTTCTTATGACGTATCAATGAATTATGATGAAAAGAAGCAGGAAGATGATGAAAATATATCTATTAATGAACTTAGTGATATGTTAAATGATGACGATAGATTTTCACAAGTAATGAAAGTTTACTCATATACTTCTAATGTGTCAGCACAAAGCTTTGAAGGTGGACTTGAAGCAGAAGATATAGACGAAGATATAATAAGTGATAATGTAATATTTGATGTAATAGACAAGTCACTTCCTTATGGCGACTTTATTGGAATGTATTCTTATAAAGACGACAGTAGAGTTGCAATTGATGATGACGGAGTTGTAATATCACAGAGCCTTGCTGAGAGTATGAATGTAAAGACTGGTGATTATATATTCGCTGAAAATGATAACGAAGAAGTAGAAAAGTTAAGAGTTTCTAATATAATTACTATGTATGTTGGTGATTACATATTTATGAGTACTGATTATTATAACAGTGTATATGGTGATATGCCAGATAATAACAGCATTATGGCAAAGCTTGTTGAAAAGAGTACAGATATTGAAAATTCAATCGGAATGGATTATCTTAACAAGCATGGTGTTGGAAATATAACATTTTTTACAGATACAATAAATAGATTTACAAACATGATACAATCACTTGATATTGTAACACTTGTACTTATTGTATCTTCTGCGTTGTTAGCATTTGTTGTACTTTACAATCTTACAAATGTTAATATTTCAGAAAGAATACGAGAGATAGCGACACTTAAAGTATTAGGATTTTATGATATGGAGGTGTCAATGTATGTATATCGTGAAAATATTATCATAACAATTATAGGAGCTTTTGTTGGATTATTTTTAGGTGTTGGTCTTCATACATTTATTATGAAAACAATAGCTGTAGATGGAGTTATGTTTGGAACAGATATTAAACCAGTTTCTTTTGTATTTGCGTTTTTACTTACAATGACATTTTCTGTATTTGTCAATGTCGTAATGAATGGTAAGCTTAAGAAAATAGCAATGGTTACATCTTTAAAATCAGTGGAATAACGAAAACAACCTTCTCATATATTGAGATAGGCGTGATAGAAATATCACCTATCAATATGTGAGGAGGTTATTTTTGTATATGGCGCATATAAATGATGTAATAAGTGTATTACCAATTAAACTTAGAAGTGCAATAAGTCTTGAAAATGTATATGAAATCCGCTTAAGAGCCAAGCAACCTGTCATTACGATTGGAAAGTATGGGGAAAATATTTATGAAAACTATATAATGACAAAAGAAGATATTCGTCAAAGTCTTGAATATATAAGTAACTATTCTATTTATGCTTATCAAGACAATATAAGACAAGGCTATATTACAATTAAAGGCGGTCATAGAATAGGTGTATGCGGACAAGTTATTGAACAAAACGGACATATTAAAGCACAGCAATACATATCGTTTATTAATATAAGAATTGCACATGAAATAAAAGGTTGCGCAGATAAAGTTATGAATTTTATAAACTTTGAAAAATTCGGACATACACTTATAATTTCACCTCCATCATGTGGCAAGACAACCCTTTTAAGAGATATGATAAGACAATTATCTAAGGGAAATGAAAAAAGAAAGGGAATGAGAGTAAGTGTAATAGATGAAAGAGGGGAGATAGCTTCTGCTTATAATGGTATTCCACAAAATGATTTAGGGATGAGAACTGATGTTATAAGCGGTTGTAATAAGTCAGAAGGTATGCTTCTTATGGTGCGTTCGATGAACCCACAAGTTATTGCAGTAGATGAAATTGGTATGAAAGACGATATTGAAGCTATAGAGTATATAATTAACTGTGGCTGTAGAGTTATTGCAACAATGCACTCACAAAGTCTTGATGAAGCTATCAAAAAACCTTATATGAAAGAGCTAATAAATAAAGATTTTTTTTCAAATATAATAGTACTTTCATCGGAAAATGGAGTTGGTACAATAAAAGAAATGATTGACTTAAAGCAATAAGTCGATGTAAAAAACGTGATTGCATTAGGGGGTGTAAGTATCAAATTTATAGGTTGTATTATAGTGATTTTAGGAACGACATATATGGGGTTTTACAAGTGCTTTTGTATGCAGTCAAGAGTAAGGCGTTTAAAAGCTTTTAAAGATACTTTTATTATGATAAAGGGGCATATAGGGTTTGCAGGAATGAATATGCCAGAAATATTTGAAACTATATCGTGTGTAGCAGAAAGCGAACACATAAAAGAATTTTACAAGTATGTGTCAACACAGCTTACAAAAAAAGAAGATATAGACTTTTATCATGTTTGGGAAAATGCAGTTATAACGCATATTAAAGGAGTATATCTAAATGATAAAGATTGTTTTGTTATTGAAAAAATCGGACGTATGCCGGTGTATCTTGATGGAGAAAGTCAGATAAAAGTAATAGATATGACAGTGTTTGAGCTTGACAGGCTTATTGAAAATGCGCAAGAAGATATAAAACAAAAAGGAAAAGTGTACAAGTGTTTAGGTGTTATGGCAGGGATATTTATTGTTATTTTGCTTATATAAATAGATATTTAATGCTAAAAAATAGCTTGTATTGTATAGAAAAGGTAGTGAATATTAGAAACAATAAGTTGGGAAATATTATAAGGAGGAGTGGGGATTGGAGGTTAGCCTTATATTTAAAATAGCGGCGGTTGGTATACTTGTATCAGTGTTAAGTCAAGTATTAAAGCACAGTGGCAGAGATGAGCAGGCGTTTTTGACAAGCCTTGCAGGACTGCTTCTTGTATTGTATTGGATAGTGCCGTATATTGTAGAATTATTTGAAACTATGAAAAAGATGTTTGAGTTGTAAAGGGTGATTTAATTGGATATTTTCAAAATCTCAACAATAGCTTTATGTGCTGTTGTATCAGGTATGATATTAAAAAGTGCCAAAAGTCCGTTGACAGTTGTGGTGTCACTTGGCGTTTCTATTACGATTTTATTTTATATATTGTCACAGCTTATGCAGGTAATTACACAACTTGAAACACTAAAAACATATCTTTCATCGGGAAGTGGGTATATAGAGCTTTTGTTAAAAGTAATGGGAATAACTTATATTACACAATTAAGTGCAGATATATGTAGAGATAATGGGTATCAAGCAGTTGCAGGGCAGATTGAGATATTTAGCAAATTGACAATTGCTACAATGAGTATGCCCGTTGTTATCTCACTGTTTGAAGTAGTTGCAAAATGTATAGATTAAATTAGGATAGTTAAAATGGGAGGATTATATAAAAAAGCAATACTGCGGTTAAATTTTGTATTAATGTTATTTATTATATTATACAATAACATTTCAACAGCTTATGCAGCAGAAAACACTAATACAGAAAATACAAATATAGATATGTATGATTACTCTAATATAGACGAGGCTATCAATGACGCAGGGTATAGTGGAAGTTTTGAAGATATTTTAAAGATAATATATGGAGATTATAGTACACAAAATACAAACAATTCATTTAAAAATAAATTAATAAGAATTTTTGATGAAGTGATTGGTTATGCTATAAAGAGTAATAAAATGACAGTAGTTCAAATAATACTTTTAGCAGTATTATCGGCAGCAATTAATTGTTTTACACCGTCATTTGGAAAAGACCAAGTATCAGAAACAGCGCAGATGGTTATTAATATTGCACTGATAAGTATATTGTTTGCAACTTTTACTAATTCGTATAAGATAAGTGAAAATGCAATACTTTCTTGTGTATCTGTTTATAAAGCAGTTATTCCCGTATTTTTTTCGGCAGTCGTGGCAGTTACGGGAAGTGTTACGGCTACTGTTTATTATGAAGTAGTGCTTATGCTTATAACATTTGTTAATATGTTTTTTAAAAATATTTTGTTGCCCTTTAATAAAATCTACATAATATTTTCAATGGCAGATAGTGTAACGCAAAGAGAATATTTTACAAAAGCAGCAAGTTTTGTACCAGCTATAATAAAAATAAGTTGTCGAGTTGCGATTATATTTTTTACAGGGCTTGGAGGAATTAAAGGAATAACAGCACCAATGGCAGATTCGATTAAAAAGAAGGTGTTTTATAAAGCTGTTGAGTCAATTCCAGTAGTAGGTGACTCTCTTGACGCAGTAGGACAGACTGTGATGAGTGCAGGTATACTTGTAAAAAATACAATTGGTGTTGGTGCAATTATTATTATAATAGTTATATGTAGTATTCCTGTAATTAAGCTAGTTGTTACAATGTGTTTACTTAAGGTTGTATCAGCGGTAATAGAGCCGGTAGCAGACAAGCAGATTGTAAAGGCTGTAAATTGTGTTGCAGACACGATTGGGTTTATGTCGCTTATTGTGCTTACCTGTGCAGGGCTTTTTATTCTTATGGCAGCAGTTATATGTATTGTTTCAAATGTAAATTAATACTAGTAAGTATTTAGGTTTGAGTTATGGGGGACACTAAGTTATGATGACAGTTGATAATTTTGCGCAAGTATGGATTTTGACTTGTTGTTTGCATAAATAAGGGGAAATTTATGGATAGTATAATAAGTTGGTGTCGGCAGATATTTATTGTTAGTATTTTGTCAAATATAGTGCTTCATCTTGTACCATCAGATAAATATGACAAGTATATTAAGTATATATGCGGTATTATTATGCTGGCTGTTTGTATAGAGCCGATATTAAATATTTTACCGAGTTCTTTGTCTTTATCAGAAATTTACGCCAATATAATACAAACATCGAATATTAAGAAGCTTGAAAATGAACTTAAATATCAAGAAGCTAATTCGGATAATATTATAAATGAATATACTTTGAAGTTTAAAAAGGATATAGAAAACTTTGTATTAGAGCAAGGGCTTTATCCTATTAATACGGAGATTGTTATTGATTTTGATGAAAATAGTGATGACTTTGGTTCAATAACGAAAATAGAATTGACTGTATCGGAAGAACAATATAGTAATTCAGATAAAGTTAATGATAGTACAGTATCAGACGTTGAAAAGATTAGTATACCCAAAATAGATATTAATAATTTGGAAAATGGTAATTCTAGGGATAATAATGTACAAGATGATAGTAGGGTGGCTTTGTTAAAACAGAAGTTGGCGGAATTTTATGCGATACCGCAGGATAGGATTGTAATATATAGTTAGTTTGTGTGGTGCGTTTTTTTGCTGTGGGGATATCAGTAGTATATAAACACACACACCAGTAAAAGTACAGCATGATATATTTGTATGCCATTATCGAACAAGGGTGTTCGCTTCTGGCATACAAATATATCCTACTGTTCTTTTAATGGTGCATTTAGTTTATATACTACTGATATCCTACGGAAAGTTTTTTTCGTACGCGTTAGCCACGTTTTAATAATTATTTAAGTATAATTAGTGGATGGTGAGAGTTGGGTGGGGAAATTTTTATGGAAAGTAAGGGGAGTGGGGGTTTTGAAAAAATTTAGGAAATTAATTGAAGATTTGATGAATAAATCGGGGAAAGAAACAATAACAATAGTAGTACTTATAGGAGTACTTCTGCTTGTGATATCACTTCCTACTAAAAAGAGCAGTAACGATGAAAATAGTAATTTATCGAGTGGAACTTCATCGAGTAGTTATTCAAAGGATAGTTCAGATGTAAATTCAGACAATGTTTCATCAGATAGTGCCAAAAGTTATGAAGAATATCTTGAAGATAAGATATCGGTGTTATTGTCAAAGGCTGATGGAGTGGGAAAGGCTCAGGTTGTAGTATCGGTAAAAAATACTTCTGAAAAAATAATAGCAAAAGATGTGACTTCATCAGAAGAAAGTGTCAATGAAACTGACAGTGCAGGGGGAGTTAGGAGTTCTCAAAAGTCACAAAATTCTTCAACTAATATATCAGCTAATACAAATAACGGAGATGAGCCATTTGTCACAATGGAAAATATGCCAGAGATAGAAGGTGTTGTAGTAGTAGCACAAGGAGGTGGTGAGCCAACTGTAGTATCTGAAATAACATCAGCAATTGAAGCACTGTTAGGTGTACCAGCACATAAAATAAAAGTATTAAAAATGTCATAATTATACTTACTAATCTATAATAATTTATTAGATTGATTTATATGTAGTGCAAAAATCTGAAATGAATTAGCTATAAATTTTACAAGCTTGTATACAGGTTTTTGTAAGAATGGAGGCAAAGTTGAAAAAGATTAAAAGAAATCAGGTTATTATTACAGGGTTTGCGATAATGATTGCTATTGCAGGATACATAAATTACACAGGTAATATTTCGGATATAATATCAATAAAAAGCACTTCTAAGACAGAAGAAGCGGCGGCTACTTCCAATCCAGTAGATGAAGTGACTAATGATATATTAAGTAATGATGCTGAGCCAGACGAGCAAAGTCTTACAGAGCCGGGAAGTGTAGTATTAACTTCTGGAACTGGTGTATCATCTGGAATTATATCTCAAGCAAAACTTAACAGAGAGCAAATTCGAGCAAAGAATAAAGAGTCACTTATGGATATAATTAATAATGCAGCACTAACAGAAACTTCAAAAGCAGAAGCAGTTGCAAAACTTTCTCAAATAACAGATAATTCAGAAAAAGAAATTGCAGCAGAATTATTATTAGAAGCAAAAGGTTTTGAAGATGTTGTTGTGTCTATGCTTGACGGAAATGTTGATGTAGTAGTTAATAAAACTACACTTACAGATTATGAAAAAGCACAGATAGAAGATGTTGTAAAAAGAAAAACTGGTGTAACAACAGATAAGATTACAATAAATGTTTGCAATAATTCCAATAATTGATTATAATAAGATATAAGTACAAAAAGACCACGAATACAAAGTGGCAAGTTAAAAAATATAGGAAAGGAAAAGCTATTTAGATGAAGCCTATATAATTTATAGGTATGTACACTACAAATTGTGAAATTGTAGCCATCATCTGACATATACATACTTGTATATGTAGTAGCAGGTTAGTTATATGACTAAAGAATTTGAAGATAGAGGTAGCACCTATACTATACATGAGAACGTCAATAATATAGGTGAGGTTAAGATTGCTGATGAAGTAGTTGCTATAATTGCAGGACTTGCAGCAACAGAAGTTGAAGGAGTAGCTTCTATGGCGGGTAACATTACTAATGAGTTAGTAAGCAAGCTTGGAATGAAGAATTTATCAAAGGGCGTTAAGATATCAGTTAAGGATAATCAAGTTTCAGTAGCACTTGCACTTAACCTTAAGTATGGCTACCAAATTCCAGAAGTTTCAAAGACAGTTCAAGAAAGAGTTAAGTCTGCTATCGAAACAATGACAGGACTTGAAGTTTCTAATGTGAACATAAGAATTGCGGCTGTGAACATGGAAGCGGAATAGATTTTAGCAGTATTGGAATAACTGTGCAAGAGTGATTTTTAGTTAGAAGCTTAGACGTAACTAACTATAATTCATGGCTTGTGCAGTTCCTTACTGTTTTGGCTTGAAATCATTTTTTTTGGTTTCAAGGTTATTTTTTTGTTTAATAAAATATTATAAAGATTATTATAAATGCCGAATACGGCGGAATGGGGATATAAATCAATGACTAGGTCTACAATCAGAGAACACATTTTCAAATTATTATTTAGAGTTGAATTTCATAATACAAATGAATTAGATTTGCAGATTAGATTATATATGGATACACTCCCATCTATAAGCGATGCTAACAGAGAATATATTTCAGAAAAGACAAGAGTTATAGCAGCACTTATTCCAGAGATTGATGAAAAGATTAATGCAGTTTCAAATGGCTGGCCAGTAACAAGACTTGGTAAAGCCGAGCTTGCAATAATGCGTCTTGCAGTATATGAGATTGAATATGACAATGATATTCCAGTGAATGTAGCTATTAACGAAGCCGTAGAACTTGCTAAAAAGTACGGTGCGGACAATGCTCCATCATTTATCAATGGAGTTCTTGCAAAGCTTGTAAATGAAAACGAACAAGATGTAGAAGAAAGTAAAAGTGAAGAAGAATAATTATTAAATAACACGAGGATTAGTATGGCAGGAGTATATTCAGTCGGACAGATTAATTCATACATTAAGAATATGTTTAGACAAGACTTTGTGTTAAGTCATATTTCAATAAAGGGAGAAGTATCTAATTGTAAATACCACACTTCAGGGCATATATATTTTACTCTTAAAGATGAAAGGGGAACTATATCTTGTATAATGTTTGCAAGTAAAGCAATAGGGCTTGAATTTGTAGTTGAAAATGGTATACAGGTAATAGTTACTGGAAATATAGATGTGTATGAACGTGATGGTAAGTATCAATTATATGCTTCTGAAATAAAATTAGATGGAATTGGTGATTTATACAAAAGGTTTGAGCAGTTAAAGTATGAATATGAACAGATGGGATATTTTTCTGCTATGTATAAAAGGCCTATACCTAAGTTTTCAAAAAGAATAGGAATTGTGACAGCTTCAACAGGAGCGGCAATACATGATATTATGAATATTTCGTATAGGCGTAATCCTTATGTTCAGTTAATACTCTATCCTGCGTTAGTACAAGGAGATAATGCTAAGCTAAGTATTGTAAAGGGTATAGAAACACTTGATACAATGGGGCTTGATGTGATTATAGTAGGTAGAGGTGGTGGCTCGATTGAAGATTTATGGGCGTTTAATGAGCCAGTAGTAATTGATGCTGTATTTAATGCAGGCACGCCAATTATATCTGCGGTAGGGCATGAAACCGATTTTACTATAACCGATTTTGTTGCTGATTTAAGAGCACCAACTCCTTCTGCTGCTGCGGAATTAGCTGTTGCTGATATTGCATTAGTTGAACAGACAATTATAGCTTATAATGAAGCACTTAATATAAGAATTACAGATAAGATTAATTCAATGAGAAGCTATCTTGATACAAGTGAATTAAAGCTTAAGTTTTTAAGTCCACAAAATCAACTTAATGAAAAAAGGCATCAGCTTATAAAATTAGAAGATAGTCTGAACAGTATTATGCAGGACAAGTATACTAAGGCTAGACATACACTTCAATTATATGCTTCTAGGCTTGAAGGAGTATCACCGCTTGCTAAGTTAAATGCAGGTTATAGCTATGTTAAAAATCAACAAGGTAAAAGAGTTATATCTGTTAATGATATTAAAGAAAATGAACATATTACACTTCAATTTAAAGATGGTATAGTAAGTGCCAATGTAACAGATATATTATATAATGATATTTCTAATTAGATAATAATGCTAGAAAGGAAAGTTAAAGTATATATGGCTAAATCACAGACAATTGAACAGTCCTTTGAAAAGTTAGATGAGATATTAAAGAGCCTTGAACAGCCAGATATATCTCTTGACGAAGCATTAAAAATATATAACGAAGGTATTAAGCTTGTTAAAAATTGCAATCAGCAATTAGACAAGGTTGAAAAACAAATTATTGTGTTAAGCGATAAAGAAGGTGGATACGATGAACTTTAATGAAGAATTAAAAATTAAGGTTGATATGATTAATAATATAATCAAAGAATATCTTCCAAAAGAAGAAGGAATGCAGCAAAGAGTTATTGAAGCAGCTAACTATAGTGTTGAAGCAGGCGGAAAAAGAATACGTCCACTTATAATGCTTGAAACATACCGTTTATTTGGCGGTAAAGATGAAAAAATAGTATATCCATTTATGTGTGCGCTAGAGTGTATACACTCATATTCTCTTGTACATGACGATTTACCAGCAATGGATAATGATGATTATAGGAGAGGCAAGCTTACAACACATAAAAAATATGGTGAAGACTTTGGCGTTTTAGCAGGTGATGCACTGTTAAATTATGCCTATGAACTTATGTTTAATTCTATGCTTACAATTGATAATCCTGATTTGCTTAAGAATTGTGTTAAGACAGCTCAGGTTATTGCTAAGAAAGCTGGTATATATGGCATGGTTGGCGGTCAATCACTCGATGTATGGCTTACTGATAAGCCAATGAATGAAAGCGAGCTTGAATTTATATTTAATTTAAAGACAGGTGCGTTAATTGAAGGTGCGTTTATGGCAGGAGCTATTCTTGCAGGAGCAGATAATAGTGCAATATTAGATATTGAACGTGCAGGTAATATGGTGGGTGTAGCATTCCAGATACAAGATGATATACTTGATGTGACAAGTACACAAGAAATGCTTGGTAAGCCTGTATTTAGTGACGAGAAGAACAATAAAACAACTTATGTTACTTTATACGGTATGGATAAGGCGAAAGAAGATGTGCGTACTTTGTCTGAGAATGGTATTGATATAATTAAAAAATACGGAGATAATGATTTTCTTGTCAGCCTTGTATTAAAGCTGATTAACAGAGAAAAATAGATTGTTTCGGGTATAGAAAGGCAAGTCTGTTTATGATACTTGAAAAGATTAATAAGCCAAATGACATAAAAAAGCTCAATCCGATAGAATACAACCAGCTTGCTGAGGAGATAAGACAGTTTCTTATTAATAAGATAAGTGTTACCGGGGGACATTTAGCGTCTAATCTTGGAGTTGTAGAACTTACTATGGCACTTCATATAGTTCTTAATCTTCCACAAGATAAGCTTATATGGGACGTAGGACATCAGGCGTATACACACAAGATACTAACAGGGCGTAAGAATAAGTTTGATGAGCTTCGTAAATTTGGCGGAATGAGTGGTTTTCCTAAGAGAAATGAAAGTGATTATGACGCATTTGACACAGGTCACAGTTCTACGTCAATATCAGCAGGACTAGGGTATGCCTTTGCAAGAGATGCTCAAAATGAACATTATAATGTAGTATCAGTTATTGGAGATGGTGCGTTGACTGGTGGCATGGCATATGAGGCACTTAACAATGCGTCTTCATTAAAGAGCAATTTTATAATTGTGCTTAATGATAATAATATGTCAATCTCAGAAAATGTTGGTGGAGTATCGAAAATGCTTGGCGATGTCAGGTCGTCGGATTCATATTATGATTTTAAAGAGAGTATTGCTAATACTCTTTATAAACTGCCACGAGGTGAAGTGATAGTTGAAAACCTTAAAAAAACTAAGTCTAATTTAAAGCAGTTTATTATTCCTAATCAAATGTTTGAAAGTATGGGAATAACTTATTTAGGGCCTGTTGATGGGCATGATATTGAAAAACTTATTAAGATATTTCGTGTGGCAAAACGAATTGACCATGCTGTACTTGTTCATGTTGTGACACAAAAGGGCAGAGGTTATAAGCCAGCAGAAAGAAATCCTAGTAAGTTCCATGGAATTGAGCCTTTCGATATATCAACAGGTGAAGTTACATCAAAGTCGCAACAAGCTACTTATTCAGATGTATTTAGTGAAGCGATGTGTGCTATAGCAAAAAAGGATAAAAAGGTTGCAGCAATCACAGCGGCGATGCCTGGGGGAACAGGGCTTTTAAAGTTTTCTAAGTGGTTTCCTGAAAGATTTTATGATGTTGGTATTGCAGAAGCTCATGCTGTTACATTTTCGGCAGGATTGGCAGCAGGAGGTTTAAAGCCAGTATTTGCAGTATATTCATCATTTTTACAAAGAGCTTATGACCAGATATTGCATGATGTGTGTATTCAGCAATTGCACGTTGTCTTTGCAATAGATAGAGCAGGGCTTGTAGGAAGTGATGGAGAAACACATCAGGGAATATTTGATTTATCATTTTTATCATCAATTCCCAATATGACGGTATTTGCGCCAAAGAATGACTGGGAGTTAAAAAAAGGTCTGGAATTTGGACTTGAACTTTATGATGGACCATTTGCAATAAGATATCCTAGAGGTATAGCTGTTACTGATTTTGAAGAATTTAAACAGCCGATACAATTAGGAACTGCGGAAGTTATGTACTGGGAAAGTCAGATTGCAATTATAGCAGTTGGCAATATGGTTGTAACAGCCGATAAAGTAAGAAAGCAGCTTAAACAAAAGGGTTATAAAGTAACTCTTATTAATGCACGTTTTGTAAAGCCATTTGACTCTAATATAATATTCAAATGTCAAACTGACCATAAACTTATTGTTACTATGGAGGAAAATGTGCTTACAGGTGGATTTGGTGAGATGGTTAGTCAGTTTGTAATGGAGCATGATTATGATGTTCATGTACAAAATATTACACTTCCTGATGAGTATATTGAGCATGGAAGTGTTGACATATTAAAATGTGAAGCAGGAATTGATGCTGATACAGTGACAGATAGAATAGCTTCATTTTATAGTGAAATTAATATTGATTAATATAAAAATAAGATTATATTATAATATAAGAAAGGTAAGAACGTTGGGTAAGGAAAGATTAGATGTACTGTTAGTCAACAGAGGATTAGCAGCTTCAAGAGAAAAAGCAAAAGCAATAATTATGTCTGGTAATGTATATGTTGACGGACAGAAGGAAGATAAAGCAGGAACTAATTTTAGTGATAAGGTTAATATAGAAGTAAGAGGAAACACACTTAAGTATGTAAGTCGTGGTGGACTTAAGCTTGAGAAAGCTATGGCTAATTTTGATGTTACACTTGCTGGTAAGATATGTATGGACGTAGGTTCTTCAACAGGTGGATTTACAGATTGTATGCTTCAAAATGGTGCTGTAAAAGTTTACGCAGTTGATGTAGGTCATGGTCAGCTTGCATGGAGACTTAGAAATGACGAGCGAGTTGTGTGTATGGAAAAGACTAATATAAGATATGTTACACCACAAGATATTGAAGATAAAATACAATTTTCAAGTATTGATGTATCATTTATATCGCTTACTAAAGTATTAGGACCAGTAAAAGAACTTCTTTCAGATGACGGTCAGATAGTCTGTCTTATTAAGCCACAGTTTGAAGCAGGGAGAGAAAAAGTTGGTAAGCATGGCGTTGTAAGAGATAAGTCAGTACACCTTGAAGTAATTAATAAGGTTATAGATTATGCAATTTCTATTGGTTTTGAAGTGCTTAATCTGGAGTTTTCACCAGTAAAAGGACCAGAAGGAAATATAGAATATCTTCTTCATTTACAAAAGCATACAAGTGGAGTATATGAAAAAATTCCATTTGAAGCACAGGACATAGTAGAAAAAGCGCATGATACACTTGATTAAGGGGATTTAATAATGAGCTTTAACAATTTTTATATTATTGCTAATAAGAAGAAAGACCCAAACCATGATATGACTAATAAGATTATGGAATATCTAAGGTCAAAAGGTAAGCAATGTGAATGTCAAGATATTGATGAAAGTATAGATAACAAGGATTACAAATATACTAATGCAGATTGCGTACCAAATGATACAGATTGTGTAATTGTATTAGGTGGTGATGGAACTTTGCTTCAAGCAGCAAGAGACCTTATTAATACAGATATACCATTGCTTGGAGTAAATATTGGAACATTAGGTTTTCTTACAGATACTGATATGGAAAATGTTACAGAAACATTAAGTATGGTTTTAGAAGATAAATATGAGATAGACAGTCGTATGATGATTGATGGGTACATATATAGAAACAATGAATTAATTCATAGTAATACGGCACTTAATGATGTAGTTATTAATAGAATGGGGATATTAAGTGTTATAGATTTTGATATATATGTTAATGATGAGTACCTTAATTCTTATTCAGCAGATGGTGTTATAGTATCAACTGCGACAGGCTCTACAGCTTATAGTCTGTCAGCAGGAGGGCCTATAGTACAGCCTAATGCACAGCTTCTTATGATGACACCTATTTGTCCACATACACTTAATAAAAGAAGTATAATATTTGGCGCAGATGATGAGATTATGATAAAAATAGGTGATAATAAAAAGTTAAAAGAAGAAAGAGTGGCAACCTTTGATGGTGAAAGATTTTATCGTATGGTGTCAGGTGATACAATAGTTGTAAAAAGGTCACAAAAAAAAGCTAAGTTAATTAAGACTAACAAGCTTAGCTTTCTTCAACGAATAAGAACAAAGATGTAGTTACTTAATTAGAGGTGAAGTATGAAATCTGAAAGACATAATAAAATAATAGAGTTAATCAAAAAATATAATATTGGGACACAGGAAGAACTAGCAGATGCACTTAATAAAGCTGGTTTTAATGTTACACAAGCTACAGTTTCAAGAGATATAAGAGAGCTTAATCTTACTAAAATGTCAGTTGATGGTGGTAAGCAAAGATATGTTATAATACAAAATGCTGATGTAGAGATGAACAATAAGTATATTCGTGTATTAAAAGAAGGCTTTATCTCAATGGATATGGCACAAAATATTATTGTTATAAGAACTGTAGCAGGTATGGCTATGGCAGTATGTGCAGCATTAGACGCATTAAAATGGCATGAAATAGTCGGTTCAATTGCAGGTGATGATACTATTATGTGTGCAGTAAGAACAGTTGATGATACTGTAAAAGTAATGGGAAGATTAAGAAATATTATTAATAAGCAGTAAATTATATAATAATAATTAAATTAACTTGCCTAATAATTATAATAAATAGAAAATTATTGCTTATATTTTAATATATAGGCAATAATTTAAGAAATGGTGGATATATGCTTACTAATTTACATGTTAAGAACCTTGCACTTATAGAACAGGCTGATATATATTTTAATAATGGACTTAATATACTTACAGGTGAAACAGGAGCTGGTAAGTCTATTATTTTAGGCTCAATTAATATTGCTATTGGTAATAAAGTTTCGGCTGATATTATAAGAAAAGGTGCTGATTATGCAGTTACAGAACTTATGTTTCATACAGATAATCAAGATATAATTAATGTACTTCGTGATATGGATATTGAAGAATTAGATGATGGTGATGTGCTTATATCAAGGAAGATAATGCCTTCACGTTCGATAATTAAAGTTAATGGGCAGAATTGTACAGCAACGCAGGCTAGGTTAATCGCTTCTTATCTTATAGATATTCATGGACAGCATGACAATCAAGTTCTTCTTAATGAAGGGAAACATCTTAATATTGTAGATAACTATGGAAAAGATACAATACTTCCTATAAAAAATCGACTCAAAATAGAATATAATAAATACTCAGAAATTATAAAAGAATTAAAAAGTATAGATATTGATGCTGATACAAGAAATAGAGAAATTTCATTTATGGAGTATGAAGTTAATGAAATAGAGAGTGCCGGTCTTAAAGAAAAAGAAGATGAACAGCTTGAAGTACAGTTTAAGGCAATGTCTAATTCTCAAAAGATAATGGAAAGTATTGATACTGCATATAATTGTTTTGACGGTGATAACGAAAATATATCGACACTTACAAGTATGGCTTCAAAAGCTATTAACTCAGTAGCTAAGTATGATGAACGCCTTGATAGTATTGCCGATGTACTTTCTGATATTGAAAGTATGGTTACTGATGCAACACGAATGATATCAGATTATATTAGTAATGCAAGTTTTAATGAAGAAGATTTTGAAGAAATAAGACAAAGGTTAGACCTTATTAATTCATTTAAAATGAAATATGGAAAAACAATACCAGATATTCTTGCTTATTGTGAAGATAAAAAAGCTAGATTAGAAAAAATGTATGACCATGACAATCTTGTTAAAAAGTTATCAGAAAAGGAACAAGTCCAAAGAAAAGTTTTAGATGATATTTGCAATGAGCTTACAAGTGTAAGAAAAGAAGTTGCAAAAAGCTTAGAAAAGGATATAATTACAGCACTTAATGGACTTAATTTTTTGGATGTAAAGTTTAAGGCAGAATTTGAAAAGACACAAGAGTATACTGCTAATGGCAATGATTTTATGCACTTTATTATATCAACTAATCCGGGAGAAGATTTGAAGCCACTTTCAAAGATTGCTTCGGGTGGTGAATTATCAAGAATAATGCTTGCTATTAAGACGGTCACAGCTAATCAAGATAACATAGAAACTTTAATTTTTGATGAAATAGATGCAGGAATAAGTGGAAGAACAGCTCAGATGGTAGCTAATAAATTGTCAGAGCTATCAAGAGTCCACCAGATAATATGTATAACCCATCTTCCACAAATTGCTTCAATGGCTGATACACATTTTATGATTGAAAAAACTTCTACGAATAATTCAACGACAACTGACATATATCAGTTGAGAGAGGAAGATAGCAACAAAGAGCTTGCAAGACTGTTAGGAGGAAGTGAGCTTACTCGTGCAGCACTTGATAATGCAAAAGAGTTAAAAGAAAAAGCTAAGCTTTTCAAAAAAAATAAT
>URYE01000041.1 GCA_900551945.1 uncultured Eubacterium sp.
GAGTGGCTTTCAGCCCCACAGCGAGCTATGGGGTTTTTCGCCACTTATTTATAACGGACTTGCCGAAAATGAATATGGCTGGTGGTATTTAACTAATGGTACAGTAGACTTTAATTACACTGGTACAGCCAGCAACGAATATGGAACTTTCATTGTTGTAAATGGTGAAGCATTTATGCAATAAATGATTAGGTAAATATTCACAACAAATTTAATAACTTATTTGATACTACTAAATACAATTAAATAAACTTTTTAAGTGGGTGTTAAAAAATAAATTAACACCCACTATATTTTTTTGCACTAACAAACCAGTCTATGTTATAATGATAAATATTAATAAGGTATTATACCTTTAGAGCTTTTAAAAGTATATACATAGAAAGGGAATTATCATGGGAAACAGCAAACGCAAATTAAATATCGCAGCAGTTTTATGCGTGATATTTGCAATTACCACTATTGCTGGTATTGCAGCAAGCCTTATTATTTTAAAAAACAGGCATTTTTATTCAGATGAACGTCTTGCTTCTATAAAGCAGAGTGCGTCAAAAGACACTATTAACAAGATTGAAAATCGTCTTGCACAAGGCGAAACAATGGTTTCTATACTTCGTGATATTGACCCAGATAAGATGGTATATGTATCTGGTGGAACTTATGTATTTGCTAATATTAACCACTCACTTAAAATGAATACATTTTCAAATGGTACATTTGCCAAAGACTCAAACAATCAGATTACTTATTCAGAAAACGGCAAAGTAGTTTCACACAAAGTAATTGATGTGTCAAAATATCAGACTTCTATTGATTTTGCTAAAGTTAAAAATGCTGGTGTTGAATATGCAATGGTTAGATGTGGCTATAGAAGTTATGGTTCTGGAATTCTTACAGAAGACACTTCATTTAACAATTATGCTGCTGAAGCTCTTAAAAATAACATCAAAATTGGAGCTTACTTCTTCTCTCAAGCAATTAATGTTGAAGAAGCCAAAGAAGAAGCTGAATATGTACTTAATATGATTAAGCCATATCAGATAAGTGGTCCTGTAGCAATTGATGTTGAAGAAATATTTGACGACACTTACCGCCAAATGCACCTTTCAGCTTCACAGCTTACAGATGTTATAATAACTTTCTGTGACCGTATTAAAGAAGCGGGTTATACTCCTATGATTTATAGCAACTTATCTTCATTTATTGGCAACATTGAACTTGACCGATTAGAAAATTATGAGAAATGGCTTGCATATTATAGTGATGAACCTTATTTTCCTTATGAAATGTCAATGTGGCAGTATACAGACAGTGGCAGTATTGATGGTATCACAGGAAATGTTGACCTTAATATAAGCTTTAAAGAATGGAACTAAAAATATTTAATTAACATATAATTTTGCTAAGAATATACTTGCGGTGATACCTGCTAGTGTTGCTATCAATGCCCCCGGCAGAGTCCACCGCGTTTTTTTTACCTTGCCTGCCATAAAATACACTGACATCGTATAAAATATCGTTTCGGTACAACTCATAAGTATAGAAGCTGCCATTCCTATATACGAATCTGTTCCATACTCCTTAAACACATCAAGAGCAAGCCCTGTAGCCGCTGAAGAACTAAACATTCTAACTATTGTAAGTGGAACGAGTTGCGATGGAAACCCTATCTTATCTGTAACAATTGACAATACATTTGACAAAAAATCTAAAAAACCAGATGCTCTTAATATTCCAACCGCTGCCATAAGCCCCACAAGTGTAGGTGCAATTCCTACAACTGTTTTCATCCCATCTGCTGCACCTTCAATAAATTCGTCATATACATCTGTATGGTGAAGTATTCCATATACAACAATAAAAAATATAACTGACGGTATTATAAGCGCAGAAATAACAACAATAATTTCCATAAATATACTCCAACATTTATTCAAAATAAATCATTATACATAGTATTTTCACACTAAATTATAAATCACACATAAAAACAAAAAAATCTCTTGCTCTTTGTTAAAGCCTTAACAGCTATAATACCTCTAATGTTTATACTTTATTTTACAATATATAATTCCAGCAATTGTACTTACAGTAGTAGCTATAAGCCCCGGCAGTACAACAGCAGTCGGATTGACACTTCCATATTGACTTCTATAAGCAATTATATTTACTGGAATAAGTTGAAGTGAAGATATATTAATTACAAGAAATGCACACATAGCATTACTTGCTTCTTTTTTCATATCATTTAGTTTAGAAAGCTCCTCCATAGCCTTAATACCCGCAGGCGTAGCCGCCCAACCTAAGCCAAATATATTTGCAATAACATTTGTTGTCATATACTCCATAGCTTTATGAGCAATAGGCACATCTGGAAACAGCCATTTCATTACTGGTGCAATCAACTTCTCACACTTGCCTATAAGTCCTGACTTAGAAGCAATCTGCATAAGCCCAGTCCAAAGTGACATAACACCAAGCATTGTAATACAAAGTGTAACTGCTTCCTTTGAACTATCTATAGCCCCATCCGCAACTTGCGTTATATTCCCAGAAAGCACCCCATATACAACGCCCACAATAATCATAAATCCCCACAAATAATTAAGCATACATAATCTTTCATACACTTTATTTACACTAATATATGCTTATAAATAAAAAAAATGCCTGTGAATACCTTCATCTTTTCCACACTCCCCACATTTTTATAAACTGTATTTTGCTCAAAAACCTTGTGACAAGATAGCAGGAGTATATAAAACCAACTATGAGAAACTCGCAATGCAAATTTCTCAAGTTATCGCAACAGTCGTCAAGGTCTTGTGCAAGCGCAGACTTTGACTCATTGTTCTTTTACTGGTGTGTGTGCTTATACACTCCTGCTATCTTCTCAAACTTTATTGTAATGCAAAATACAAAATGTAGTAAAAAAATAATATGGAATTTTGTAGTATATGGTAAAAGCTTATTAGTTCTTAGTTGTGCTATTCAAAGCCAGTGATGTACCGCACATGAAAGTGCGGTCAAGCAATCAGCGGCACGATGTCGCATTGATTGCGGTCACGTTCGACTTTATTACATAAACTAGCACAGCTTAGAACTACTTAGCTTTTATCCAGCGACTATAAAATTCCATATTATTTTTCCTATGTCATTAATCTCTTAATTTACTTATAAGAAACAACTTGATTTGTATGCTCTGTCTTAAATTTTAACATCATTTCCTTTGTAAGACTTATATCATCAGCTTCTTCATTGATATCTTCCGCCTTAACCCACTCCGCAACTGAAAGTTCATCTTCTTGCAGCTTAATCTTATCGTCACCTACAAGGTCACAATAAAAACCTGCAAGCAAACTTCCACTCAACGCCCAGGGCTGACTCTTATAATACCTTACATTAGTTACGTCAAGACCAACTTCTTCCTTAACTTCTCTAATAACAGTTTCTTCCAAAGTTTCACCAATTTCAGTAAATCCCGCTACAAGAGCATAATTAGTATAAGTTCTTCCTGCGTACTTAGTAAAAAGTATTCTATCCTTATCAGTTACTCCAATAATAACTGCTGGGCTTATTTTAGGAAATACCATGTTATTACAACAAGGACATTTTACCATTCTTTCCTTGTCATCATGCACCATAACTTTTCCACATCTTCCGCAGAACTTGTTATCTCTATACCAACCATAAAGGTGATATGCTGTAATTACTGCAAATGCTCTATACTTAGGCATCGCTTTTCTAAACGAATTAACACCAATAAACTCATAACCCTTAATAAAACTATTATATTCACTGTGTATATTAGAATCAGACATTTCACCTAAAAATATACCTTGCTGTATCTCATTATTTTTTACTGCAAGGAAATATTTCTCATTATCAACAGCTAATAAATATATAAATGTAAATTTATCTTCTATACTATGTCTACACACTCTACCAACAAGATTTACTGTGTCTGATACGTCTTTAACACTCTCCTTATCTAAATTATTTTCAACACTATTTTTAAATAGCTGATAATTCGGATATACTATTTCCTTATCATCATATCTTCCTAATACACTCGAACCCTCGAAAAAAAGAATTGTATCATTATCTGTTGGAGTTAAATTCTTATATTGATTATCAAGGTGTCTTGGCATAATATCTTGTATCATACTAATATTACCATTCCTTTCATGCAAATGCCCCCACTTATTGCTACTTGCAAAAAATGGGGGAAATTATTAAAAGTATACAAATTCATCTTGTGGTGCGTCTGCTGGTTCAACCTTACTTGAATAAAGTACTGGACCTTTCTTCTTATATGCCATCTGAAATTCATACTTAATCTTAGCTGTTACCATAACCCATTCTTTATTTTCAAGAGAAGCTATATTGTCATAGTAATTGATATATCCAATAAATGATATATCATCAGCACAACAAGTCATTACCTTTCTTCCTGCAACGAAGTTCTTATCCTTAAAATACTTATTCTTAAGCACTTGACCTTTAAACTTAACCGTCTTTCCATTATAGACTTCTGGTCTTTCATTAACGTCCATATACCAGATACCGTAATCACAGTCATCAACCTCAATTAAATCTGAATTGATATCATAAGGAAGCTGTTCTGCAATTGACATCATGTCGCCCTTTTCGTCTTCAAATACTATTTGAACTGCCGAATTAAGTGCTTTCATGCTTCTTCTATAACTTCCTAAGTCCATGCTTGACTTACATCTGTTAAATACTACCATATCAACATTCTTAACCATTTCTGCCATGATAGACTTCATGTTAGCCCACTGATTAGAAAATGTCATGGCATCAATAATTGTAATTGACTGATATACTTCCCAGCCAAATGGCTTTGCTGTATCAAATATAAGTGCTGGGTCCCACATTCCGTTATATTCAACGATAACAACCCAAGGGTCATACTGTTTATCTAACTCCTTGAGTTTTTCTTCTGTGAAATCTTCTTTTTCAAGGACAACCATTGATACTCCGTTATCCTTTAACATTTTTTCATCGTATTCTTCTTCGCCTTCTTCACATACAATAAGTAGTTTATTTTTTGCTTCTTCAAACTGTCCCATCTCAATTGTATCAGAAATAAAGCTTGTCTTACCGCTGTCAAGCTGACCGTTAATTAAGAATACTGGTATTTGGTACTGTTCTTCCTGTGCCATATATATTTACCGTTTAATTCCTTTCTTTGTTGAAATATCTAATTCTAACATTCTTACTAATACAAGCAAATCTTACACATTTATTATTTTTAACAACAAATGCGATAGATTTACTTGATATTATTAACTATATTATACATTAAAAAGCTTCTTCAATTCTTCTTCTTTAAGCTCTGCTCCGATTACACAAATTCTTCCTGTGAAATCTGGCTTTCCTTCACGAATTTCATATTCACCCGGTACAAGGTCAAAGTACATCCATGTTCCTTCTTGTGTTGGAAGCATACCCTTTGCTCTTAATATCTTGCCAAATTCGTCTGAGTTAGCAAGTGTATCAAGAATATCATCAAGTGTTGCTTTGTCGTACTTATTAGGAGTTTCTGTTCCCCAACTTGTAAATACTTCATCTGCATGATGATGTCCTTCATGGTGATGATGTCCGCAACCACATTCACCGTCGTGATGATGATGTTCATGCTCATGGTCGTGGTCATGTCCACAGCACTCGCCATCATGGTGATGATGGTCATGTCCACAACACTCGCCATCGTGGCGATGATGTCCATGTTCTTCATGCTCGTGGTCATGTCCACAGCACTCGCTATCGTGGTGATGATGTTCATGCTCTTCATGCTCGTGGTCATGTCCACAGCACTCGCCGTCATGGTGATGATGTTCATGTTCTTCATGCTCGTGGTCATGTCCACAGCACTCGCCATCGTGGTGATGATGGTGTTCATGTTCTTGATGTGCCTTTTCTGCTGCTTCTGCTAACATTTCAAGTTCTAAGTTAGTTACATTTTCCATAGCACCAAGAATTTGTGCACCTTCAATGTCGTCCCAAGGTGTTGTAATAATGTGTGCGTTAGGGTTAAGCTGTCTTATAAGCTCAATTGCTTTGTTTAACTTTTCAGCACTGATATTTTGTGTTCTACTTAATATAATTGTTCCAGCATGTTCAATCTGATTGTTGAAAAATTCACCGAAATTCTTCATATAAACCTTGCACTTAGAAGCATCTGCTACTGTTGAAGCGCTGTTTAATTTAATTTCATTTTCAATATGAAGGTCTTTTACAGCCTTAATTACATCTGATAACTTACCTACACCTGATGGTTCGATAATAATTCTATCAGGGTGATACTTGTCTACAACTTCCTTTAATGATGTACCAAAATCACCAACTAAAGAACAACATATACAACCAGAGTTCATTTCTCTAATCTCAACACCTGAATCCTTTAAGAAACCGCCATCAATACCTATTTCGCCAAATTCATTTTCTATAAGCACTACTTGTTCGCCATTTAAAGCTTCTTTTAATAATTTACTAATAAGTGTAGTCTTTCCTGCACCTAAGAAACCAGATATAATATCTACTTTTGTCATTTTAAATATCCACCTTTCTTCTCAAAAGTTATATTCAATATATTTTTACTCTAATATTTATTATACAATGTTTGTCAAGACAAACTCATTAAAAATTTATTAAATTTAATTAATATAAAACATCTTTAGAAAACAATTGACACCATATATAATACCTAAACATGAACCAATATTGTGTATATCTTCTATCTAAGAATGATACTTTATATTCTAAATAAAAATTGATGTTGCAATACCAAACACTTCTACAAAATATAAAACGATTAAGATTATATTCTAAAGAAGTTTTAGTATTGCAACATCATTATACACTAAGCTAAAATATGTACTTCTTTTACCAGCTTATTATTAAAAACAATTTGACATTTTGTCATTTTACTATTATCTGAATAATCACTATTAATTTCTTTTGCAAATTCTGCTAATGATAAATTGTTATTATCCTTGTCATAAAAAATACAATCATTATCAAATACATAAGCTTGCGAACTTATATCTCCATTATCTGATAGGCTATATCTATCAATCCCCTTTAAACTTGTAGAAACATCTGCTACATAAATAATTGTATCTTCTGATTTAGCTTCAGATTGTTGTATCACACTACTACTTTGTTCTTGTGTTATATTATTTTCTGAATTGCCACAAGCAACGGTAAATAACATACACGAACTTACAATTAATAATATACTCTTTTTCATATAATCACCTTCCCAACATATCAATCTATTGTATATATTTTTAATCTTATATCAAATAAATATGTTTTCAGGCTACAGACATCTTAATTACCTAATCTATATATACTAAATTGATTCAACACTTTTTCACAATGCAATAATCTACAACCATCATAACAATAGTTGTAAATATACACTACAATGAATTTTAAAGTTATTCAATTGCTTGAAGCTTAATTTTTTACATTAATGAAGACTATCAAGCACACTAAAGTAATTTTCAAATGTCTTACCACAACACTCGCAATTATCTATAACTACTCCCTCACATTTAAGTCCAACAAGTGCAAATGCCATTGCCATTCTGTGGTCATCGTAGGTTTGTATAACAGCACCTTGTGGCTTTCCTGGATATATTCTTATTGCGTCTTGTTCTTCTTCAACCTTGATACCAAGTCGTGTAAGCTCTGTTACGATGGCGTGTATTCTATCGGACTCTTGAAGACGAATGTGCCCAATATTTTTTATGTAAGTTGGTGTCTTTGCAAATGGTGCAATTGCTGCAAGTGTCATTGTCTGGTCTGAAAAATCATTCATATCAATATCAACACCACAGTAATCTCCATGTTCTGGGCCTGTAACATATATTCCTTCACGTTCTTCTCTTATAACGCAACCCATCTGCTTAAGCACGTCAAGGAACTTCATATCGCCCTGCATAGAGTTTGAATGAACATTTTTAACAAGCACATGACCACCAGTAATTGCTGCTGCCGCATAGAAATAACAAGCTGCTGACACATCTGGCTCAATAAGATAAGTTTCAGCTAAATACTTCTGACCTTTCTTTATCTCATATACATTCCCTTCATGTAATGTATCACAACCAAACTGACGCATCATCTTAGTTGTTATTCTTATATATGAACCTTCTGTCTTTTTACTTGTAATATTGATTTTAAGTCCATTTTCAAGCATTGGCGCAACCATAAGAAGCGCACTAAGAAATTGTGTACTTTCACTTATATCAATATCAACTTCTGACGCAGGCTTTGCTCCATTAAAAGAAGCACCTTTTACTTTAACCGGAAGATGTCCGTTTTTTTCAATAAATGTAAACTCAGCTCCCATAGCCGTGAGTGCTTCAAAAAGTGGAAGCATTGGTCTTTTCTTCATCTGTTCAGACGCATTGATTGTGTACTCACCATCTGATAATGCAAGCATAGCTGTTAAAAATCTAGCGGCTGTACCTGCACTTCCTACATCTATTGTTGCACTTTTCTTTGGAATATCTGCTCCATGTCCGTTAATTGCAACATAACGGTCTACTTCATTAACTTCTATAATATAGCCAAGTGATATAAGACTTGTAAGAAAATGTCTTGAGTCATTGCTAAAAAGAACTCCATTTAATACACTTTTTCCATCTGCAAGCGCAGCCATAAGAAGCGCCCTATTTGTAATACTTTTAGAACCCGGTACTTCTACTGTACAATCCAACGGGTGATTAATTGTTTTAACTTCGTACTGTGACATAACCAAATTACCTCGATATATTTTCCATATTTTCTGACTAAAATACCTTTGAAAGCCTATACTGACTAATATCATTATGACTTCACATTAGCAAATTACCTTTAATTATATTAATAATGTCCGTTGATAATATTCTTAAATCAACATTATTTCTATAACCAAAATGTATTATACGCCAAATACTAAAAATGTTAAGTACTTTTTGATTTTTATTTAAAATATTAGTACTTTCGCCGTAAAGTTATTAATTATAAAAATCAAATCCAATGTTTAAGTTAATATTTTTATGTTTTATTGAAAATATTTTAAAAAACTTAAAAATATGCAAAAAAAGTTAATAAAAAAACAAATTAGTACCTTAACATTTACAAAAATTATGTTTTATAACGTAAATTCATATCTATTTACATCTTAAATCTATAGACTTAAAAACCATTTTGCCCTATTATGCCATGTATCTAGCTTAACGGCTTTATCTATTCCTGCCATTGCAATGCGTTCTGCGTTATGATTTTCATTTTTAAGAAGTTGCCTTATAATATCCGGAAGTGCTGACAGGTTGTTTAAATCATAGATTACAATATCTTTTCTATCTATATAGTTATCCTTGATATATCCACTTTTATCTGTTATACTTACACAACCATTTAACATGGCTGTAGCAATTCTATCGTGGAAACCGTCTTTAAACCATGGCATTACATTTAGCGCAAGCTTTGATTGGTTCATTAATTCAACTGACTCACGATATGATACTATATTATGGGTTATAAGATTGCTAGGATTACCCCACTTCGCCTTAATGATATCCCAACCATCACCAAACACATCTATTTTAATTCCACTATCTACAACTGTCTTTATAACTTCTTGCCTAAACTTTGCCCTTATCACACTATCCATTCGACTAAACAGTAAAATAATCTGATGTATATATTCATCTGTTATATCCAAAGCATAGTCTTTCATACATTTTCTTATAGCTCGTTCAATTGTAAGTGACGTATCTTCATTGATGTATTGATACACAACTTGCCACATTGTTTTTAATGTATCGTCAAGGTTATCTATCTGTATATCAATATCTTCATAATCTCTTACACTTCCAGTAAATATAACATCATAACGTCTATCATTATAAGGTGTAATGTCATCATTTTGCGCCTTTACTCCTGCAAGTGGCATATATATACTTTTTCTTAATCTGCCTGTCCTTTTATTATAATCTGAACCCACACCGTAGTATCTATTAATATATTCTGCCTGTTCTCTATCCACACAAACAAAGGTAACATTTTCAATATCCGACTCTATTGCATTGTGATAAAAAAATGGTGGGTCTGCTAGAATATCAAAGCATTTGACACCGCTTTTATTCCAATAGTTCCCACCGCTTATGTCGTCCATAAGCATACCTACGCTATTCATAAATATAACAAAGGTATCCTTATGGCTAACATATTCATTTATTTTATCAAACAACTTATCTTGAAAATAATGCAAGTCATTAACATTTACCATAAGAACATCTAGCCCTTCTTTTTCAAAGCCTATTGAAAGTTCTTCTGCAAATGCGTCAAGAGAGTCTATTATTCCCTTAAAAATAACAACTTTTCTTGCATTAATCATCGTGGTTGTTTTCCCTCATTTCTATCCTGCATATTACAATATGGTCTGTGATGACCTACATACTTGTAAGCTGGTCTTATTATCTTACCTGCGTTGACAAGTTCTTCAAGTCTATGTGAACACCAACCTGAAATTCTTGCCATTGCAAACATTGGTGTAAATAATTCTTCTGGTATTCCAAGCATTGTATATACAAAACCACTGTAGAAATCGACATTTGCACATACTGGCTTAAACATCTGTCTTTTCTGCATAATAAGGTCGCCTGCAACATTTTCTACTGTTTCATATAATCCAAACTCGTTCTGCATACCCTTTTCTTCTGAAAGCTTCTTAGCAAATTCCTTTAAGATAACTGCTCTAGGGTCAGAGTTTGTATATACAGCATGACCCATACCATATATAAGTCCAAGTCCGTCAAAGGCTTCTTTGTCAAGAATTTTATTAAGGTATGCGCATATCTCGTCTACATTATCCCAATCCTTACAATGCTCTTTAATATCAGCAAACATATTTTGAACCTTTAAGTTAGCTCCACCATGCTTAGGGCCTTTAAGAGAAGCTATTGAAGCAGCTATTGCTGAATAAGTATCTGTTCCTGATGATGTTACAACGTGAGTTGTAAATGTTGAGTTATTACCACCACCATGCTCTGCATGAAGTACAAGGCAGATATCAAGTACCTTTGCTTCAAGCTCTGTGAAATGTCCGTCATCTCTTAACATATAAAGAATATTTTCGGCTGTTGAATATTCTTTTTTAGGATTTTTAATCATAAGAGTTCCGTCTAACTTAAAATGTCTATAAGCTTGATATGCGTATACTGCAACTAAAGGCATTTTAGCAATAAGCTGTAATGACTGTCTTAATACGTTAGGCACTGAGATATCGTCTGGATTTTCATCGTATGAATAAAGGCTTAAGATACTTTTCATAAGTGAATTCATAAGATTGTCGCTTGTAGCTTTCATAATTACATCTCTAATAAATGCACCTGACAATTCTTGTAAGTCTGACAATATATGTAAAAATCTCTTGAATTGTTCATCGTCTGGAAGTGAGCCAAAGAGTAAAAGATATGTAACTTCTTCAAACTTATATCTAGCTCTTGACTTATCTTTTATTATATCAGCAACATTGTAACCTTGATAATATAATTCTCCATCCATAGGAATTTTTCTACCATTTACACTTTTACTTCCACAAACATCGGATATTTCTGTAAGACCTGTAAGTACACCATTACCGTTGCTGTCACGAAGACCTCTTTTTACATCGTATTCAGTATAAAGATTTTGGTCTATAGAACCTGACCTTGTACACTCTTTCACAAGTTCTTCAAATGCACCTGCTTCAACTGTAGTTAGTTCCATCATCTGCTGATTATTCATTGTTACTTCCTCCTAAACTAATATTTTCTTTTCCAATACATGCTTGTGATAAATCGTAAAGTTCTTTTATACTGCCACTTGTAAAGCCTTTCTTATCAATTACAAGACATTCTTCACTTCCGACAAAGAAATAGAAATTATCTATATCTTGCTTTAACTTTACGACCCTCTCCCATTCAAACAGTTCGCTGTCATCATCTTCATCAGACACAGTTATTCCTGTTTCGTCTATGCTATATATGAACTTTATATTGTTCATATTACCATACAACTTATTATAGCTTTTAAGTTTGTTGCTATCCATTCCATACATTCCTATATAAAGACATATTACTGCCACTATCGCATATATGTACATTAATGGCTTTGATGTCTGCATACTTCCCATCATATCGAATATAAAATATCTTACAAACATCATACCTGATACAAGTCCAAATGTATTATATATAAGTTTAAATCTTTTATATTTGTTATCATCTGAATTATTCGCCCACATTATTCTTTTTATATATTCTTTTTTAAATGTGGTTGTATTCTTAATAACCATTTTTACAAACTCCATTTCTGAAATGTTATTTCCATTATTATAATTAACCTCTTAATGTAATATTTTACTCATTGTTTGTGCAAATAAAAAAGCTTTATTTATGAAAAATAACATCATTGTATACAAGTTTATCTCCAAAAAAATCCCTATAAACATTCTCTGTAAGTTCTCTTATATCTTTATCTGTCTTATTATCTGAAGAAAAAAGTATCTTATATTCATTATCCATAAAGTTACAACTTACATTGCTTACATTCATATGATTTTTCTTATAGAACTGTATTCTTTTTATCATGTTTTCTTTATTTGATAAATTGTCTTCGTAGTCTGGATTTTCTACTTCTAATATAAGTTCTTTATTGTTATTAACTGCTATATTTTTTAATTCTTGTAAGAACTTAGAGCCAATTCCTGACTGTCTTTTTCCAGATAGTACTGCAAGATAATCGAGTAAATATGTATTGTATTTACTGCTTTTTATAAAAAATGCGTAGGCTAAAAGTTCGTTATTTTCATACATTCCATATGCAAAATATGTATCATTTTCAAGCCCTGCCTCAATTTTTTTCCAAGGCTTTAATTCGCTTTTAGGAAAGTCATTTATCATGTGATTGTCAAATATGAACTTCATTTGTTCTTTTGATAATTTTTGTATCATTATATTTCCTTTTTAGTTTTAATTTATTTGATTTATAGTTCAATATTATATTATAGATTTGTAATAATGTCAAAAAAATGAATAATTATACATTTTAAAATATTACTTTTTACACTACACTTTTATATTTTTTGACGAGTTATTTATCATAACTTGAGTTTTTGTATTTTGCATTTTTTAGATTTTGGAGATAGCAGTAGTATATAAATAAGCACACACCAGAAAAAGAACACTAAACTATATTTGTATGCCCTCGTCAAACAAGTATGTTTGTCGCTGTCATACAAATATAGTCTATTGTTCTTTTTAATGGTGCATTTATTATTTATATACTACTGCTATCTAACGAAAGTTTATTTTTTGCAAAATATAAAAACCCACCACTACTTCAACTATGTTCTTTCTTTTCATTAATAATGTTGATATAATATTCTTATTATTTATGAAAGATGGTGATTATATGGCGATAGCGTGTATTACGGGGGCAAGTTCTGGTATTGGTATGGAATTTGCTAAAAGATTGAGTAGAATGAATTATGAACTTATTCTTGTATCAAGAAACACTAAGGTACTTGAAAATATGGCTAAGAAGCTTCCTTGTAAATGTGAAATTATTACTTGCAATCTTGCTTATGAAGTTAGTTGTAAGAAACTCGCTGATTATTTAAAGACTAAAAAATTAACACTTCTTATTAACAATGCTGGGTTTGGAGATTGGGGTCTTTTTGATACTACTGACCTTGATAAAGATTTGGATATGATTAATGTAAATATTAAAGCACTTCATATTTTAACTAAGGAATTATTGCAAGACTTTAAGAAAAGAAATTATGGCTACATTCTTAATGTAGCTTCTTCGGCTGGCTTGCTTGATGGTGGTCCTTATATGGCTTCTTATTATGCAACAAAGGCTTATGTTACTAGCCTTACAAGCTCTATCTATGAAGAATTAAGAGAAGCTAACAGCAATGTTCATATAAGTATGTTATGTCCCGGTCCTGTGGATACTAATTTTAATAATGTGGCGGGTGTATCCTTTGCACTTTCTGGGATATCTGCTTCATACTGTGCCAAGTATGCTTTGTCCGAATTATTCAAAGGAAAGCTTACAATAGTTCCTACATTTACAATGAAAGCTGCGGTGCTTGCGGGTAAATTTGCACCTAGAAAACTACTTATTAGAATAACCGCTAAACAGCAATTGAAAAAGGGTTGATATAAAAAATACATATACACTCCTAAATCTATATATACTGTCTAAACATTCCCCTATTTAATAAAATTATAATTTATAAGAGTGTATATGTATTTTTGCTAATTAATTCCCTGCACAGCCATGCTTATCTTCATAAAAAATCCTTTCGTTTGCCATAGGCGGAAACCCATTACCTTTAGGTGATGGGGAGTTGACATGTTACTGCTACTCTTATAATTTTAATTCCTTTTTATTTATTACTGTAATTACATATCTGCATTGACGCACCATCTTCCATCACTACAAAACCATGCTTTTCATAAAATGGCACATTCTTTTTATCTTCTGGCATACATTCTATGTATAAAAAATCTTTATACTTTTCTTTTATATACTCTATCATTTTGCCAGCTATTCCTTGCCCTTGATAATCTGGGCGCACAAGTACATAGTGTATTTGCGCAAGCATTTCTGTATCGTCAAGTACTCTTGTTAAACCTACAAGCTTATCATTATCCCAAACAGTAAGAACAGTTTGTGAGTTTATAAGTGCCTTGTATAATCGCTCTGGATAATTACCTGAACCCCAACCAACAGATAAAAATAAGTCTTGTACTTGTTCTTTTGTAAATATTTTTTCTTCTTTGTATTCTAACATTTTCTACACCTCACTTATCTATAATAATCACATTTCTGACATTGTGTCATTTCATTTTTCGTATCTTCTTTATAAAAAATGTCAGACCACCTGCATATACTTTGTAATATAGGAACTACGGAATCACCTTTTTCTGTTAAAGAATACTCCACTCTTGGTGGAATTTCATCATAAGATTTTCTGTCAACAATTCCATCTGCAATCATATCTTTTAAAGTTGACGCAAGTACTGCGTCAGTTATGTTATACATTTCTTTTCGTATTTCACTATATCTCATTTTTTTATTCGCTGAAAGTACACATATAATTCTTGATTTCCATTTACCACCAAAAATCGTAAGACCGTATTCTAGTGGACACCTTATATCATTTTCTAACTTTTTCTTGTATTTTGCCATTAAAAAATCACCTTCAAAATATAATTGTCAAATCAACAATACAAGCGTTATACTATTGACTTTATTAATTATATCTTGAAGGTGATATTTTTTGAAGTTACTATGAAATTTATTAGTTACTTTTAACTAGATTATTTTTGACACAATAATATATTAAAAAACTTAGATTTCTTTTTTATTATCCGCTCCCGGTGTTGTTACAATTACCTTTTCTGGTGTAATTATAAGTACTCCTTTAGCAGTAGCCGCACCATTGAACATCTTTTCTACCATTGCCTTAAATGTATCAACAAGTTCACCATCTGTAATATACTTTGCTGTCCCTTTTATCTGATAGCTTAATGTTAATGAATTTACTTGTATTTTGGAAGATATTAGCAAATTTGTTAGTTGCTATTAAATTTCATAGTTATACTTCTTCTCTAAGCTTTTCTACCAGTTCGCTTATCTTTCTTAATCTATGATTAACGCCCGACTTACCAACTGGCGGGTTTAATAGTTCTCCTATATCTTTAAGCTTCATATCCGGATTTTGAAGTCTTATAAGTGCTACTTCTCTAAGGCCATCACTTAAACTTTCAAGTCCTACTGTATCTCTTACATATTCAATATCCCTAATCTGCTTTACTGCGGCTTCAATAGTTTTATTCATGTTGGCAGTTTCACAATTAACTTTTCTATTAACATCATTTCTCATGCCTTTAAGTATCATAATATTATAAAGCTTCATCTGCGAAACGAATGCGCCCATAATATTAATTACATCTGTGATATTACTGCCCTCTTTTATATAAGTTACATAATTGTGCTTTCTTTGTATGACTTTTGCATCAAGATTAAAAAACTTTAATATATCCTGCATACTTTTTGCGTCTTCTTCATATTCGCATACAATCTCATAGTGGTATGACTTATTGGGGTCACTAATTGAACCTGCTGCAAGAAATGCTCCCCTTATAAAGGCTCTCTTACAACAATCCTTTTGGATAATTCTTTGATTTACAAATACTGGCTCAACTTTTGTGAAGCTATCATCACACCATTTTATTGCCATAAGAATTTTCGCAATAAGCTTTTGTTCATTTATAAATATATTAATGACTCTGTTATTCTTTCCTTCATACTCAACAATAAACTGACTTTCTAAAGCTTCAAAAGCCTTTATTGCAAGCTCGATAAACTTACGTTTTACGAGTTCATTTTCTGTAGTAATCATAAGCTGCATTTGTCCGCCAGATTTTCTTTTTATCTTTCCGCAAAATGCCATCATTGCCGCAAACTCTGCTATTTGACAATGCTTTGCACTATCTATCTTAGTTTCTAATTCTTCTTTTATTTCTAATGAAAATGACATAAAATCTCTAACCTACATTATCCCTTACGTCTTGAGTCCTTTTCGATATCCCTGTGTTCAACCTTACAAGCGTACTCTGTACTTTGTATACTCTTTGCTATGGCATTAGCAAGTGTTACAGAACGGTGTTTTCCACCTGTACAACCTATAGCTATAACAAGGCTATTTTTCCCTTCTTTTACATAGTTAGGAAGCAAAAATTTTATTAAATCTTCAATTTTTACAAGAAATTCCTTTGTTTCATCAAAGCCCATAACATAATCTTGAATAGCTTTGTCATTACCCGTAAGTGGCTTCAATTCATCAATATAATATGGGTTAGGTAAAAATCTTACATCTAACACAATATCAGCATCTACTGGTATTCCATATTTAAAGCCAAATGATAACACTGTAACAAAAAGATTACTATATCCTGTGTCTTGTACAAATATTTTTTCAAGTTCTTGCTTTAATTCCCTTGTAAGAAGTTGGCTTGTATCTATAATATAGTCAGCCTTTTCTTTTAAAAATGTCATTTGCTCACGTTCAAGCACAATTCCTTTATCCACTCTGTCGTCCTTTGCAAGTGGGTGTGTACGTCTTGTTTCTTTATATCTTTTAACAAGCACATCGTCATTAGAGTCAAGAAATAATATTTTATAATTATAATGTCTTGATTCTAATTTTTTTAACACTTCATTTAATTCACTTAACGCATGACCACTTCTTATATCAATGCCGAGAGCTATATTTGAATAGCCTTCATCTTGATTTGCGGCAAGGTCTGCGAATTTTATAATTAACGAAATAGGCATGTTATCAACACAATAATACCCTTCGTCTTCAAGTACATTTAACGCAGTGGACTTTCCTGCGCCAGACATTCCTGTAACTATAACCATTTTCATATGATATCACCATTCCTAATAAAACTTAAAATCCAAGTTTCTTAACTTCAAGCTCAAGTTTTACGCCATTAAGCTCATATATTTTATCACTTACTTTATTAGTAAGCTCAATTACATCACTAGCAGTAGCATTTCCCTTATTAATAACAAATCCAGCGTGTTTTTCTGAAACCTGCGCACCACCTACACTAAAGCCTTTAAGCCCTGCATCTGATATAAGTTTTCCTGCAAAATAACCCTCTGGTCGTTTAAATGTACTTCCAGCACTAGGGTATTCTAATGGCTGTTTTTCTTTTCTTTTATCAGCAAGTTCTTTTAATTTATCGTAAATTACAGCCTTTTCTCCTGCTTCAAATGCCATCGTTGCGCTAAGTACAATATAATTTTTCTTTGAAATTACACTTGTACGATACCCCAACTCAAGCTCATCTAAACTTAATGTATGCACATTACTATCTATATCCATTACTTCGGCACTTACTATAATATCTTTCATTTCACCGCCATAAGCACCTGCATTCATCATAACTGCACCACCTATAGTTCCCGGAATACCTGTTGCAAATTCAAACCCTGTAAGACTATTATCTGCAAGTATATGACCAAGTTTTGAAAGCATTATACCAGACTGTGCCTTAACATAAACTTTATTAGCTTTATCAACTGCACTACTAGAATTATCATGTAAAAATTCATACGAATTGAACTTATTATAAAGTTGTATTACAACACCTCGATAACCCTCATCACTAACTAAAAGATTACTGCCATTACCAATAATATAATAGGCTATATTATTCTCTTTTAAATATACAATAACTTCTTTTATCTGATTGACATTTTGTGGTGTTACAAGACAATCTGCATTGCCACCTATTCTAAATGTTGTATGAAGCTTCATTGGTTCATCTGGCTTTACATTTTCATTTCCAAGTATGTCTGTTAATCTTGATATAATATCCTGATTTAACATTTAACAATTCCTTGCTGTAATTAATTACAGCTTTTCCTTTCCTAAATATACTGACTTATTATTTGCGCATACAAAGTAAGTCTGCATAAATATTGCATATACCATTACTACTAAAATTGATATCTTAATACAAATGCCAGACTTACTTAATAGTGTTAAAATAAAATATTAATATTTATTGTACAAGTTTTGCACAGCCATACATTCCTGCGTCATTGCCAAGCTTTGCAAGGATAATCTTTGTCTGTCTACTTGCGTGAAATGCCTGCTCTTTGTAATGTTTTTCTATTCTTTCTATGAAAAACTCTCCTGCCTTAGACACACCTCCGCCAATAATAAAGCAATCTGGGTCAATAAAACACGCCGCACAAGCAAGTCCTTTTGCAAGATATTTTGATACTTTATCAACTACATAAAGTGCAAGCTCATCACCCTTTTTAGCTTCATCAAAAACATCTTTTGCTGTAAAATCTTTTATATCTCTTAATGACGATGGCTCATCAATTTGCTTAAGTGTTTTATTTGCAACTCTTACAATGCCAGTTGCCGAAGCCACTTGTTCAAGACAACCTCGCTTTCCGCAATTACATTTTTCAGTTTCATCTTCTACTATTGGAAGATGACCAATCTCACCTGCTGCACCATTATTTCCATACAAAGGCTTACCATCAATGATTACGCCACCACCAACGCCAGTTCCTATTGTAATCATTATGCTAGTATTATATCCTTTAGCACCACCGAGCCAAAATTCTCCAAGTGCCGCCATATTAGCATCATTTCCAACTTTGACTTTCATTCCTGTCTTTTCTGACATTTCTTTTTCTACATTAAAAATGTCCCAACCAAGATTAACGCACTTATTAACAACACCATTTTCTGTTACTGCTCCTGGAACACCCATTCCAATACCGCACACTTCATCAGCATTAATATTATGAGCCTTCATTACATTGTCAATATGTAACTTAATATCATCTAAAATATGACTTCCGTTATCTTCTTTTATTGTTGGTATCTCACTTTTTTCAATAAGAGTTCCGTCATTAAAAAACAATCCACATTTTACTGTTGTTCCACCAATGTCGATACCAAAACAGTAATTATTCTTCATCGTCTTCCCCTTTCATAAGGTTTTCTTGAACTCTTCTATATAATTCCTTTGCAGCATTATAACCCATCTTTTTCTGTCTGTGATTAACGGCTGCTGCTTCTACGATAACGGCAAGATTACGACCTGGTCTTATAGGAAGTGCATGACACACTACTTTATTTCCAAGATATTCTGTATATTCTTCTTCAAGACCGAGTCTGTCATATTCCTTATCTCGCTTCCAGTCTTCAAGCTGAATTACCATGTCGATTTCTTGAGTTTCCTTAACACTTTCAACACCAAAAAGTGTCTTTATATCAATAATTCCAATACCCCTAAGCTCAATAAAGTACTTAGTTACGCCCGGAGCTGTTCCAATAAGTTCTTCATCACTAACTTTACGGATTTCAACAGCATCATCTGTTACAAGACGATGACCTCTCTTAATAAGCTCAAGCGCAGCTTCACTCTTACCAATACCACTCTCGCCTGTAATTAACACACCTTCACCATAAACATCAACTAATACTCCATGAATAACTATACATGGTGCAAGCTGTACCTTAAGCCATCTTATTACTTCTGCCATAAATGTTGATGTTGCTGTGTCACAAAGAAGTATTGGTATCTGATGTTTAACTGCAAGCTCTAACACTTTATCTTCTGGTCTTAGATTTCTACAAAATACAAGACAAGGAATATTGCTTGATAATAACTGATTATATCTTTCAAATCTTTCTGCTTCTGTAAGACTTTTAAGATATGAATACTCTACATTACCAATTATTTGTATTCTGTCATTGTCAAATTGGTCATAAAAACCTGTAAGCTGTAGTGCTGGTCTATTCACTTCTGGTACATGAAGCCATATTTCTGACACATCTATTTGTGGAGTAACATTCTCCAAGTGCATTTTTTCAATTACATTTGCAAGTTTAACTCTTTCGTTGCCGTTCATAAATCGCCCTCCATTTTTTCAAAAGTTATATAAATTTACATCTTGCACTTACTGACAAACTGCAACTAATATGAATATTTCTTTGGCAGTTGTCATAAATTTTCGTGCTTTTCCATTTGTACTTATTGATATGTACAGTTTAACATATACATTGTAGATGTCAAACAAGTATTGTGAATAATCTTACATAAATACTCAAATTTTCAAAGTATAAGACTTGAGTTTTTGCATTTTGCTTTATAAGATTTTGAAGATAGCAACAGTATATAAACACACACACCAGAAAAAGTACAGTAGGCGATATTTGTATGCCCTCACCGAACAAGTATGTTCGTTGCTGTCATACAAATATCGCTGACTGTTCTTTTAATGGTGCATTACTGTTTATATACTGTTGCTATCTTACGAATGTTTATTGTAATACAAAATGCAAAAACTCAAGTATTCACATTGCTTCAACACTATCAAAATTTTAAAAGAGTAACTACAAAAATAGTTAAGGTTTATCTTACTTTTAGTGAAAATATTTATAGATATTTATTGCAACATTTTCTGTAATTCCGTCTGCCTGCATAAGTTCTTCTACTGTTGCATTTCTTATCTTTTCTATATCAAGAAACTTCTTCATAAGAGCCTTTCGCCTTACAGGACCAATTCCTTCAATATTATCAAGCACAGAGTTTACTTGTGCTTTTCCCCTTAGACTTCTGTGATATTCAATAGCAAATCTGTGTGCTTCATCTTGAACTCGTGTAATTAACTTAAAACCCTCACTTCTTTTGTCGATGGGTATTTCGACATTGTTATAATAAAGCCCCCTTGTATTATGATTGTCGTCTTTTACCATACCACACACCGGTATATTAAGCTTTAATTCTTTTAAAACTTCAAGTGCCACATTTACCTGACCTCGTCCACCGTCCATCATAATAATATCTGGATACACAGCAAAGCCATCTGAGTTTTCTATTGCTCTTTTAAATCTTCTTGTAAGCACTTCTCTCATACTACTATAATCATCAGGACCTTTAACCGTCTTAATCTTAAATTTTCTATAGTCATTCTTCTTAGGCTTGCCATCTTCAAATACAACCATAGAGCCTACCGACTCGATACCATTTGTATTAGAAATATCATAAGCTTCTGCTCGCCTTAAATTGCTTAATCCTAATAACTCTCCCATTTCTTTCATTGCTCCTATAGTTCGTTGTTGCTCTCGCTTAATATTTTCACCATCTTGAATAAGAACCATCTGTGCATTTTTGTAAGCAAGCTCAACAAGTTTTTCTTTCGTACCCTTTTTAGGCGTAACAACATTTACCTTTCGCTTTTTTATACTGCTAAGCCAATCACTTATTATATTAGCATCTTCAATTTCTTCTTGAAGCATTACGATATTCGGAATGTATGGTGTTCCACCATAGTATTGCTTAACAAATTGTGAAATAATCTCACTTCTTGTATCGCCTTGAGCTACACTCATGTGAAAATGTTCTCGCCCTAGTAACTTTCCACCCCTTATAAAAAATACTTGAACTACGGAGTCTGTTCCATCAGAAGCACATGCTATTACATCCCTGTCTTCATTGTCATCTGATGTAATTTTCTGCTTCTGTGCAATCTGCTTTACACTATACATCAAATCTCGATACCTTGCTGCTTCTTCAAATTCCATCTTTTCTGAAGCTGTCATCATCTTTTCTTCAAGCTCTTTTAATATCTGGGAGTAATTTCCATTTAAAAAATCAATAACTTTTTTAATTGACTGCTTGTATTCTTCACTTGATATATAACCTTGACATGGCGCACTACACTGTCCTATGTGATAATTAAGACAAGGTCTTTCTTTTCCTTCATCCTTTGGAAGTCGTCTGTTACACGTTCTTATTTTGTATAACTTACACAACAACTCTATTGTGTCCTTTACTGCTCCTGCCGATGTATATGGTCCAAAGTATCTGCTATTGTCATGCTTCATATCTCTAGCAAAAAGTACTCTTGGAAATGGTTCATGTACAGTTACTTTTATAAATGGATACGTCTTATCATCTTTTAACATTGTGTTGTATTTAGGGCTGTATTCTTTTATAAGATTACATTCAAGCACAAGTGCTTCAAGTTCAGAGTCGGTAATTATATATTCAAAATATGATATATGCGACACCATTTTTTGAATTTTAGGTGTGTGATTTCTGCTGCTTTGAAAATACTGCCTTACTCTATTTTTAAGGCTTATTGCTTTTCCTACATATATTATTGTTCCTATGTTATCGTGCATTATATAAACTCCCGGTTTTGCAGGAAGCTTTTTTAATTCTTCTTCTAAATCAAACATAAAAAACCTTTCTATAATTAATCTATATATTAACTTTTATCTGCTTTACTGTTGTGAACTACCCATCACCTAAAGGTAATGGGCTTCTAAGATACTAATGTATCTATTTAAGAA
>URYE01000042.1 GCA_900551945.1 uncultured Eubacterium sp.
AGGAAGCATAGTCATTCTCCCTGTTCTAAACGAACGTCCTGCTTTGAACATTTTATATACGAAAATACTAATTCGTAAAACCCAATATTCATTTACCAAATTTATTGTACATCATTTTACTTAGAATATCAACTATTTTTGTGGCTTTTAGCTCCATAGTAAGCTATATTTTTTGCCATTAATAATAACAGACATTAAATACATAGGCTCTTTCTTATGTTGCTATACTTTATCATTAATGATATAGGTTAGTCAATATAAACTTTGTTTTTTTATTAATGCTCTTGAATTTTTGTATTTTATATTTTTAACAGTATTAGATTTGTATGTTTTTGAGTTGTATTAATATGGATTAGTGTGTGTTTTAGAGTGTGTAAATTTTCTACTTGTAAATATTTAGGTTTTCGACTACAATAGATAGCATTGTGAATTAAAATTTGAAGAAGTGGGAGTTGGTTATGAGTATTAAGAAAAAATTCGCAAAGTATGTATCTCTTAATGTGCTTGGTATGTTGGGGTTTTCTTGTTATATTATTGCGGATTCTTATTTTATTGCTAAGGTGCAGGGTACGAATGGGCTTACGGCTTTAAATCTTGTGCTGCCTGTTTATAATATTATATTTGCGATTGGCTCGATGATTGGTGTGGGTTCGGCAATACGATATGTTGTTGAAAAGGCACAAGGTAGGAAAGAGGCGGACAATTATCTTTTTAATGCGATTGCATTTACTACAATTATTGGATTGATATTTTCTTTTGTAGGGCTTGTATTTCCTAACAAGCTGTTAGAGCTTCTTGGTGCTGATAGTGAAATTATAGCAACGGGTACGACTTACACGAAAATATTTATGGCATTTGCGCCTGTGTTTATGTGGAATTATGTTGCTAATGCTTATGTAAGAAATGATGGTGCGCCAACAACGGCTATGATTGCTACACTTTCAAGTAGTTTTTTTAATATAGCATTTGACTATGTGCTTATGTTTCCTTTGAAAATGGGAATGTCGGGGGCGGCACTTGCTACGGCACTTTCACCAGTTGTTGGTATAGCTGTGTGTATGACACATATTCTTTCATCTAAGAGTCATATAAGATTAAAATTATGTATGCCATCAGTCGTAAGACTTTTTAAATCTTGTCAAGTTGGTGTGTCCGCATTTGTAGCAGAGATATCATCTGGTGTTATTACACTTGCATTTAATTTTTTAATGATGAGATGTGCAGGAAATGTGGGTGTTGCGGCTTATGGTGTAGTTGCCAATGTAGCACTTGTGGTTGTAGCTGTATTTAACGGAATTGCGTTAGGAAGTCAGCCTTTAATAAGTGACTGTTATGGTAAGAATGAACAACATGAAGTTAATGTGTTAAAACGCCTTTCATTTATTACAGCTTTTGTTATGGCTTGTATATTGTATACATTTTTATTTGTGGCAACGTCTGAGGTTGTTATGGTATTTAACAGTGAAAATAATGAACTGCTTACACAATATGCAGAAGTGGGAGTTCGTTTGTATTTTACGGGAATATTCTTTGCAGGCTTGAATATAGTAGGAAGTAGCTTCTACAGTGCAACAGAAAAAGCTAGGACAGCCTTTGTTATATCAATGTCAAGGGGATTTGTGCTTATACTTATATTTGCGTTTACATTGGCAGTACTTTTTGGAATGAACGGAATTTGGCTTGCGTACATGGCAAGTGAAGCAGGAACATTTATTATAATGTGTATTTTAGAAAAGCTAGGAAATAGAAATACTAAAAGGCAACAATAATATTTAATTAAGCAGATATTTGTTAAAAAGCTATCATTTCTATTGAATTTTTTAAAATAAAGCTTAACTTAATATTATTAAAAAAACTGTTATAGATAAAAAAATATTGATATGTACCCTCTTTACTGGAAAATAAAAAGTTTAGTAAGGAGGGTTATTTTTATGTGTTATAGTTATTAATTTAAAAGAAAGCATGTAAAAATGTAGTATTTGAAATTTTTAAATAGTATTATAAGTAATTAATAAAGCAGATTACAAATCTATGCTTGATTTTTTTGAATTTTTGGTGGCTAAAGTATAAAATGTATGATATTATATTTAGAAACGATGAAAATGATAGACAATAACTCTATCATAAAAATGTATTGGAGGAGAGAAAATGAGTAGAGAAATACCTTATAAGATTTATCTTGAAGAAAGTGAAATGCCAAAACAGTGGTATAATGTCAGGGCAGATATGAAGAATAAGCCCGCACCTATACTTAATCCTGCTACATTAAAGCCTGTCACAGTTGACGAGCTTTCATCAATATTTTGTAAAGAACTTGCTATGCAGGAGTTAGACGAAACTAATGCTTATATTGACATTCCACAGGAAATCAGAGATTTTTATAGAATGTATAGACCATCACCATTAGTTCGTGCATACTGCCTTGAAAAGAAGCTTGGTACGCCAGCACATATTTATTATAAATTCGAGGGAAATAATACATCAGGCAGTCACAAGCTTAATTCAGCTATTGCTCAAGCTTATTATGCAAAGAAGCAAGGCTTAAAAGGTGTAACAACTGAAACAGGTGCAGGTCAGTGGGGAACAGCTCTTTCAATGGCTTGTTCATATTTTGACCTCGACTGTCAAGTGTATATGGTTAAAGTATCTTATGAACAGAAGCCATTTAGACGAGAAGTTATGAGAACTTATGGTGCAAAGGTTACTCCATCGCCATCTATGAATACAGAAGTTGGTAGAAGAATTAACAAGGAATTTCCTGGTACTACTGGAAGTTTAGGTTGTGCTATTTCAGAAGCTGTGGAAGCTGCTACTTCACAGGAAGGATATCGTTATGTATTAGGTTCAGTGTTATCTCAAGTACTTATCCATCAGACAGTTATCGGTCTTGAAACTAAGACTGCATTAGATAAATATGATATTAAGCCAGATATTATTATTGGCTGTGCAGGTGGTGGCTCTAACTTAGGTGGACTTATATCACCATTTGCAGGAGAGAAGATAAAGGGTAATGCAGATTATGAGATTATCGCTGTAGAGCCAGCTTCATGCCCAAGTCTTACAAGAGGTCGTTATGCTTATGACTATTGCGATACGGGTAAGATATGCCCATTGGCTAAGATGTACACATTAGGAAGTGGCTTTATACCATCAGCAAATCACGCAGGTGGTCTTAGATATCATGGAATGAGTTCGATTGTATCTCAGCTTTATGATGATAAGATTATTACAGCAAGGAGTGTTGAACAGACAGAAGTATTTAAAGCAGCAGAACAATTTGCAAGAATTGAAGGTATACTTCCAGCTCCTGAAAGTAGTCATGCTATTAAAGTGGCAATTGATGAAGCATTGAAGTGTAAGGAAACAGGAGAAGCAAAGAATATCGTATTTGGTCTTACTGGAACTGGATATTTTGATATGGTGGCATATCAGAAATACAATGACGGTGATATGTCAGACTATATTCCAACTGATGAAGAACTTGCAAAGAGCTTTGCAACACTTCCAAAGGTTGATTAATATGAGTGAAAATACATTTACTAAAATATATTAAGTAGTAAAAAATTCCAAATGGACAAGTTGCAACTTATGGTCAAGTTCCAAGGCTTGCTGGCAATAAAAGGTGGTCAAGGGTTGTTGATAGAAATGGAAATGTGTCTAAAGCATTTGTATTTGGTGGCGAGAACAGACAATTGGCTTATTTAAAAATAAAATTTAATAGTTTATAAAAATAGGGCTGTCGCACTAATAAAATTTTATACAAAATATAGATGTTTAATTAGTAAATAAGTCTATACCTTGTATAAATTTTCTCTAATGCGACAGCTCCATTTTCTATGTTTAACTAAGATATGTATAATAGATTAATGCAAAATAATTTATTTTTAAATTTTAAAATAATGGTATTAAAAATTAAATTGATAGAATATGCTTTTTATATTTTTTCAGTCAGAAAACCAATGGTCTTTAGACCGTGGGATGAATGGCGTCACTTTCACATACTGTATATTTTTTACTTAAAACATTGTGTGATTTGGTAAAAATTATAGTATAATAAATAGCATAGAGAAACTTGCAAAGCAGGGAAAATATGCTTTCAAAGATTGTAAGTTGCTACACTATCTTCCAAAAGACGGATCAAGTCAATGGAAGAATATAAGCGAGGCGATGATATTTCGTCTATAAATGATATTTTATCAGAAAAATTACGTTGGACTTTTCAAGTAAATAGATATGCGTTAGATGAAGTACCAATACAAATGAGAGATATAAAGGATTTTGACATACGTTTAGTATTAGTTATTAAAAATGTACATGGTATTGGAATGTTGAGTGTAAAAAAAGTTGTTGAAAAATATGATGGTGATTTAAAGATTAATAGTTGTGACAATATATTTGAAGTGGTTGTGATTATGTATTTAGAAGGAGTTTAAAAAGTTCTTGACACACATTTATTAATATGATATATAATATTAACAAGAAAAAGGGAGTAGCTTTCACTTTTTTAAGTGTATACGATGACGTCATCACGATGTACATATAGGTATATCCGGAGCGTATGAAAAGCAAGACTTTTATCTTTTTATAATTATATTTGAGTAATATTTATCTACTGACAGCAGTAGATAATATATTAGGCAGACTGTAATTATAAGATGGATAAAAGTCTTGTTTTTTTATTTTAAGAAAGACCTTATCCATCAAAAGTAACTATTATAAAAAGTTTATTTGAAAGGATAGGTAAGTTTATGACTGAGTGGTACAAAAAGAGCAAACAAGATGTATTAAAAGCCTTTAATACAAAAGAAACAGGTCTTACAAGTGACAGTGCTGATAAGGCGTTAAAAAAGTATGGTGAAAATGTATTAAAAGAAGCCAAAAAAGAAAGTACAATACAAATATTTCTAAAACAATTTTCTGATATGATGGTAATTATTCTAATGATAGCGGCTTTTATATCAATGCTTACAGGTGAGCTTGAAAGTACACTTGTAATAATTACAGTGCTTGTGCTTAATGCAATATTAGGAACTGTACAACAGATAAAAGCTGAAAAGTCGCTTGACTCTTTAAAATCGCTTTCATCACCAGTGGCAAAAGTTATAAGAGATGGTGAAATGATAGAGATTAATTCAAAATATATAGTTGTAGGAGATATTATGGTGCTTGAAGCCGGAGATATGGTCTGTGCTGATGGGCGAATAATACAAAATCACTCATTACAAGTCAATGAAAGTTCCCTTACGGGTGAATCTAATAATGTTGACAAAAAAGACATTTTAATAAAAGAAGAAACTCCACTTGCTGACAGAGTTAATATGGTGTATTCGGGAAGTCTTGTAACTTACGGTCGTGCAAATGTAGTTGTTACCGAAACAGGAATGAATACACAAATAGGTAAGATTGCCACACTTATGAATGAAACTAAGCAAAAGAAAACTCCATTGCAGGAAAGTCTTGACAATTTTAGTAAGTATTTAGCGACAGGTATTCTTATTATTTGTGCGCTTGTATTTGTTGTAGAAATGATTAATGGCATTAAGCTTATGGACGCAATGCTTTTTGCTGTAGCACTTGCAGTAGCGGCAATTCCAGAAGCATTAAGTTCTATTGTAACGATTGTACAGGCAATGGGGACTCAAAAAATGGCAAAACAAAATGCCATTATTAAAAATTTATCTGCTGTCGAAGCCTTAGGTTGTGTATCAGTAATTTGCTCTGATAAAACGGGAACACTTACGCAAAATAAAATGACAGTGCAAAAAATATATGCAGGCAGACGAGTTTTTGAAAGTCAGTGCTTCGACCTTGACAATTCACTTCATAAATTATTATTGTATAATGCTGTGCTTAACAATGATTCTAGTATCGTTGACGGCAAGGGAATAGGCGACCCGACAGAGTATGCTTTAATTGAGATGTATAGAGATATAATGGCTTACAATGATACAGCACAAATAAAAGCTATGGATAGTGATTATAATAGGAAATGTAAAGATGATGTAATATTTAAAGCCTCATCAGCAGAGTATAAAAACGATAAAATATCAGAAGTGGCTTATGAAAATGGACTAAGAAGCAGATATAAAAGAAAAGAAGAAGTTCCATTTGACTCTGACAGAAAGCTTATGAGTTCAAAATATAATATTAATGGAAAAAGTGTCATATTTACTAAGGGTGCTATTGACGTTTTGCTAGAAAGATGTAATTATATAGATATTAATGGAAAAGTACGAGCAATAAGTAAACAAGACAAGGAAGAAATATTATCGCAGAATATTAAGTTTTCAGAAAATGGCTTGAGAGTGCTTGCATTTGCATATAAGTATTCTGATGAAAGCTTAAGTGTTAAATCAGAGTATAATTATATATTTGCGGGACTTATATCAATGATAGACCCACCAAGAGTTGAATCGGTTGACGCTGTTAAAAGTGCAAAAAAGGCGGGCATTAAGACGGTAATGATTACAGGCGACCACAAGATTACAGCGACAGCCATAGCAAGTCAGATTGGAATATTTAAAGATGGAGATATTGCAGTCAGTGGAATTGAACTTGACAATATGTCTGACACAGAGCTTGATAAAAAAATAACAAAAATATCAGTATATGCAAGAGTATCTCCTGAAAATAAAATTCGTATCGTTGAAGCATGGCAAAGAAAAGGCAAAGTCGTATCAATGACGGGAGATGGTGTTAATGACGCACCTGCTCTTAAAAAAGCTGATATCGGAGTTGCAATGGGAATTACCGGCACAGAAGTTTCAAAAGACGCATCATCAATGATACTTGCCGATGACAATTTTGCTACTATTATTAAAGCAGTTGCAAATGGGCGTACTATTTATGAAAATATTAAAAATGCAATTTTATTTTTGTTATCTGGTAACTTATCAGCGATTATAACAGTGCTTTATGCGTCACTTTTAGCACTTCCAGTTCCATTTAAAGCAGTACAGCTTTTATTTATTAATCTAGTGACAGACTCACTTCCAGCACTTGCAATAGGAATGGAAAAGCCACAAAGTGATGTGCTTGATAGAAAGCCCCGTAATCCTAAGAAAGGGATTATGGATAAAGCATTTATTGTTAAAATGGTACTTCAAGGTTTGTTAATATCTATCAGTGTTATTGCTGCTTATAGGCTCGGACTTGGAAATAATAATACAAATGATGAATTTATGGCGTGTTCAATGGCATTTACCACATTGACACTTGCAAGACTCTTTCATGGATTTAACTGTAGAGGACAACAAAGTATATTTAGCTTAAAGTTTAGTAGTAACTGGTATAGTGTTGGTGCATTTTTAGTAGGCATGACACTTGTGGTTATGGTTATATTTGTGCCATTTATGAGGGAGTTATTCTCAGTTCATGCGATGACTGTAACTGAATTTGGCTATGTAGTAGGGCTTGCAATAATGCCAACAGTAATTATACAGGTAGTAAAGGTAATAAGGGATATTTTTAGAACAAAAAAAGGTTAGTTTGATTTATAAGTGAGGTAATTGGGTGTAATAAAAATTAGTAAATGGAGAGTTTTTTATGAACAATTACAGAAAGATAATTATGTTATCGCTTAAGATAGGGATAGGCAGCAGCCTGTCCTTGTATATAGCGGAGTATTTAGGACTTAATTACGCAGTTTCGGCAGGAACTATTACATTGTTGTCGCTTATGGCATCAAAATGGGGAACAGTTAGGCTTTCAGGGTATAGAATTATTTCATTTTTAACAACTGTGTTAGTGGCTTGGATATTATTTACATATATAAAAAGTGAATGGCTTGCCTATGGAATACTTTTGACATTGATTGTATTTATGGCAGAAATACTGCAATGGAGAGCGACAATATCTGTAAATGGTGTTATTGCGGCACATTTAGTTACATATAGTGACTTTAGCGACCAAGCGGTGTGGAATGAGTTTGGACTTGTGTTTATTGGTATAATTGTGGCGTTAGTGTTTAATTTATTTAATGGAAATACAGAGCATAAAAAACATATTGTTTCACAAATGAGGGATATTGAAAAAAGATTGCAATTTATAGTTGGAGCATTGTCAGCATATCTTTCTAATAAAGATATGGAAAGAAATGTCTGGGGTGATATATGTAAACTTGAAAATGATATTTCAGATTGTATAAAAGAAGCTTACGAGTATCAGAATAATACGTTTTACTCACATCCAGAGTATTATATTTCATATTTTGAAATGAGAAAATCGCAATGTCAGATTATACATAATCTTCATCAAGAAATGAGAAAAATGCGTACAATGCCTAAGCAGGCGAAAATAGTTGCAGAGTATATGTTGTATTTAACGGACTATATTGATGAACACAACAATCCTGAAAAACAAAAGCAAAAGCTTGATGATATTTGTAACGAAATAAAAGCAGACGAACTTCCAAAGACAAGAGAAGAATTTGAAAGCAGAGCAGTATTGTATCATGTATTAATGGATATAGAAGAATTTTTAAAATGTAAACAAAATTTTATTGAGAATTTGAATGAAGTGCAGATAAAAAAATATTGGAAATAATAGAAGTGTATAGTATACTTATTGATAAAGAGTATCATTATCAATAAAATACCAATAAGAAAGGCTATAAAAAATACTATGACACTTAAAGAACTAAAGATTGGAGAAAGTGCTGTAATTAAAAGTGTAGGCGGAAGCGGTGCTTTAAGACAGCATTTTCTTGACATGGGAGTAATTCCACAAGCTGAGGTTACGCTTGTTAAATTTGCACCGATGGGCGACCCGATGGAATTACAAATTCATGGTTATGAATTGACACTTCGATTAGACGATGCGTCAAAAATAGAAGTAGAAAAGATTAGTAAAAGAACAAGGAAACACAAAGGTGCAGAAAATATTAATGAGTCAGTTCATCCGGGACTTGGAGAAGAAGGTAAGTATCATGTAAAAGAAGAAGCTAATCCTTTGCCAGAGAATGAACTTATAACTTATGCACTTGTAGGCAATCAAAATTGTGGAAAGACGACACTTTTTAATCAGCTTACAGGCTCTAATCAACATGTTGGAAATTTTCCTGGAGTAACTGTGGATAGAAAAGATGGAGCTATAAAGGGATATCCTAATACAAGAGTTACTGACTTACCCGGAATATATTCAATGTCACCTTACAGTAGTGAAGAAATAGTTTCAAGGAATTTCGTATTAAATGAAAAGCCAAAAGCTATTATAAATATTGTAGACGCAACTAATATAGAACGTAATATGTATCTTACAATGCAGTTGTTAGAAATGAATATACCGATGGTTGTTGCGCTCAATATGATGGACGAGGTAATCGGCAATTTTGGCTCTATAGATGTCAATGAGATGGAAGCCTTGCTTGGCGTTCCCGTAATTCCTATATCTGCAGCAAAAAATGAGGGTGTTGACGAGCTTGTACGACACGCCATTCATATTGCAAAGTATCAGGAAAAGCCAGCACGACAAGATTTTTGTGATGAAAATGACTTTGGCGGAGCAGTACACAGGTGTATCCATGCAATAAGTGAAATGATATCTGACCATGCACAAAAGGCTGGTATTCCAGTGCGTTTTGCTTCATCTAAGCTAATTGAAGGCGACACTCTTATATTAGACCAGTTAAAGCTTGATGAAAATGAAAAAGAAACGATTGAACATCTTATATTGCAGATGGAAAAAGAACGTGGTCTTGACAGAAGTGCAGCAATGGCAGATATGCGTTTTTCATTTATAGAAAAGGTATGTGAAAAAACTGTCGTTAAGCCACAAGAAAGTAAAGAACGCAAGCGAAGTGAAAAGCTTGATAAAGTTTTAACGGGGAAATACACAGCGATACCTTGTTTTGTAGGTATAATGGTTGCGGTATTTTATCTTACGTTTAATGTAATAGGAGCTTGGCTTCAAGACATATTGGCACTTGCAATTGATTGGCTTACACAACAAGTAGATACACTTCTTACTATAGCAAATGTAAATGAAGTGCTTCATGGACTTCTAATTGATGGGATATTTGCAGGTGTAGGCTCAGTGCTTTCATTTCTTCCAATTATAGTTACACTGTTTTTCTTTTTATCATTAATGGAAGACAGTGGTTATATTGCAAGAGTTGCGTTTTTTATGGATAAGCTTTTAAGAAAGATAGGTTTGTCGGGCAGAAGTATTGTTCCACTTCTTATCGGCTTTGGTTGTTCTGTTCCGGCAGTAATGGCTACTAGGACACTTCCTAGTGAGCGAGATAGAAAGATGACAATATTGCTTACACCATTTATGAGCTGTACAGCAAAGTTGCCTATTTACGCATTTTTTGTAAATGCTTTCTTTAAAGATTACGGTGGACTTGTTATGGCAGGGCTTTATCTTGGAAGTATTGTTGTTGGAATTTTAGTGGCATTTATTTTTAAAAGCACAATGTTTAAAGGTGAGGCAGTACCATTTGTTATGGAATTACCTAACTATCGACTTCCGGGCAAGAAAAATGTTGCAAGACTTTTGTGGGAAAAGGCAAAGGACTTTTTACAGAGAGCCTTTACAGTTATTCTTATAGCTACAATGTGCGTATGGTTTTTACAAAGCTTCGACTTGTCATTTAATATGGTGGATAATTCAAAGGATAGTATACTGGCTATGATAGCAGGGGCAATATCACCAATTTTTGCACCAGCAGGGCTTGGTGATTGGCGAATTGTAACTTCTTTTATAAGCGGTTTTATGGCAAAGGAAAGTGTTGTATCTACACTTGAAATTCTTTTCACAGGTGGAGTGGAAAGTGCCATAAGCACAGTTACAGCGGCTTCAATTCTTGCGTTTAGCCTTTTGTACACACCATGTGTAGCGGCAATAGCTTCAATAAAAAGAGAACTTGGAACACTTTGGGCAGTAGGTGTAGTAATCTGGCAATGTGTTATAGCTTGGATAGCCGCATTTATTGTGCATTGTATTGGTGTTGGTTTTACTGGCAGTATTGGAGTTGCTAATATCATTGTTGTAGTAATAATTGTTATAATAGTTCTTGTTGCAATAAATATAATGAGAAAAAAAGGAACTTGTCAGTGTGGTGATGGGTGCAATTCTTGTGGGAAAAAGAAAATCTAAAATTTAAAATTATATATAAAAAACAGTAGTCAAAGAATTGAGTTTCTTTGGCTACTGTTTTTTGTATATTATTTAGCTTAAAATCTTATAATATAGATAAAATAAAAAATGCAACACTTTATATTAAAATGTTGCATTTTTATTTACACCTATATTATCGTCTAAAAAAAAGATAACTTAACCCCCTGTCTTTAAATTTTTTTTAATATTTTGTAAGAATATTAAAACTGATAAAAATATAAAAATAATAAATCATCTTTTTCAACATCAATATGCTTATTTAATTGTTATAGTTAAGTAGTAAAGCCGATTGTAAATATCCACTCTAATCTAACATGGAAAATGAATACTCATATAGATAGCATCTCGTTCCAACTGAGTAATTCCTAAGTATTTTTTGGTAATGCTATAAGAAGAATGGTTGTAAATATCCATAAGTAGTGCAGGTGGTGTTCCTTGTTTCCAAGCATAGAAACCGAAAGTTTTTCTAAGAGAGTGACAGCCGATATTGCCTGTTAATTGACACTGTCTAGCTGCACTTTTAACGATACGGAAAGCCTGTGAGCGGCTTAATGGTTTTGAATGATTAGTAGTCTTTGAAAAAATATAGTCTGTACGAGCTGGTTTATTTTCACAAAACAATTTTTGCATACAAATTATTAATTCTTTATTTAATGGAATAGAATTGCGTTTTCCCGTCTTTTTTTCTAAAACTGAAACTCTGTTTTTAAATCTTTTTTTCTTAAAATCATAAATTGCTTCCCATCTTAAATTAAGAATATCACTAATTCTTAATGCGGTATTGAGTCCAAATACAATAAGACACTGATTTCTTGTGTTAGGTTTTTGTTTTACATAGAAATTCAAAAAGAGTGTCAATTCTTTTTTGTCACGAATTGGTTCAGTAGTCATAAATTTCAGTCCTCCTCTAAATGAAATTATTACATTTTTTCATATAAAAGTACTATTTATTACACACATTAAAGAGTAAAAAGTACCTATTTTTTAAGTGTAAATACAATCAATAACAAAATGCAACATTTTAATATAAAAAGTTGCATTTTTATCAAACACAAAATTTCACAAGGATTGATTTTGAGTAAGACTTGAATAATTAAGGTTACAACTGGCAGACAGATAAGAAAAATGTCGGATTTTGTAGATGGAAAGTTCTTGTTTTATCTCAAAAGGAAACAAGGAGGTAACTATGCTTAAACTCACATTAAAACCGGGACAGTATATTGATATCGGTGATGATATCAAAGTGATATTTTCAGGAGGTTCAGCTAATAACATTCATTTGTTAATAGAAGCACCAAGAGAATTAAATATCGTAAGAAGTACAGTAAAAAAAGCTTCAGAAGATGTGAAACAGTACAAAAAGGAAACAGGAATTTCACCAGAGGCTCAAAGAGAAATTGTTCAGATACTTATGAGAGAGAAGCGAAAGAACAAGGATAGGGATAATAACGTATAACCTTACAAGCATATTAGTAAATGTAACATTACATTAATAAACAAAATACCCTGTCACAGTAATGTCATTTGCTTGCGCGCAAATATGCGGGTTGGGAAGTACTTATTATAAAGGTCTATAAGACCAATTTTATTACATTTTAATTAATAAGAACCCTGATAAATATTAGAGCTTTAATTAATTGGTGTGCAACTTAAAAACACAATAAAGCTCATTAATAAAAAGCTGAAAATTAAGGGTTCATATATGAAGAAACGGAGTTTCTTTAAGTTTTAATCACACGGAGGTAAATAATTATGGTAGTACAACACAATATGTCAGCGATGAACGCGAACAGAATGTTAAATATAACATCAAGCTCAGTAAGTAAGACAACAGAAAAGTTATCAAGTGGTTATAGAATTAATAGAGCCGCTGATGATGCAGCAGGTCTTTCTATTTCAGAGAAGATGAGAGGTCAGATAAGAGGTCTTACAAAGGCTTCTTCAAATGCTCAAGATGGTATATCACTTATTCAGACAGCAGAAGGTGCATTAAATGAGTCACACTCAATCTTACAAAGAATGAGAGAACTTTCAGTGCAGGCAGCCAACGGAACTGAAACTGATGACGATAGAGAGTCAGTACAAACAGAAATTGAACAGCTTCAAAGTGAATTAACAAGAATTTCTGAAACAACAGAATTTAATACAATGAAGTTGCTTGATGGTTCTATGGGAAGTAATGGTACTAGTGGAACTAAGGTTAATGCTTCTGTTAGTATTAATAGTCTCGACAAATTAGAAACAACAAGTGCAACAAAAGAAATTAATAAAACTGTCGCAATGACTGCTGATACCGCAGACCAAACAGGAAAAACACTTTCTTTTACAGTAAATTATACAGATGAAAATGGTAATGCTAAAGCAACATCTGTTAAGTTAAAATATACATCTGCAACTACATTAGAAGATGAATATGGAAATAAGACAACTATAGCAGCAGGAAAAGCTTCAGATGAACAAAAGGCTTCTGCTATTGCATCTGCATTGAAGAATACTAGCTTAGGTAGTACATTTGATATTGAGGCTGATAATGATAAAAAGATTGTATTTACTGCAAAATCAGCAGGAAAGAATTCAACAGTTACAAACTGTGGAATTAGTGTAGATAATGGTACATCTACATCTGTAGCAGTAACAAGGTCAGATATTGGTGCTGATACATTTCAAACAATAACAGATGGAATTGGCGCATATGATGGAACAGGAGATATTAATGATAAAGTATTTTCTGTAAATGGTCAAAAGTTTGCTTACGTTAATGATGCTAATCTTCTTGGTGATGATAATAAAGATATTAATTATGTTGTTGTTGCTACAAAGAATACGGTTGCAGCGGCAGATGCCACAAATATGGCAGCTTTGATTAAATCAAAAACAGGAATTTCTGCAGAAGCTAACGGAGCAAAAGTTGATTTAAAGGCTGGTACATCTTCATCTTCAACTGGAACAGGAATTGAACTTCAGATTGGTGCTAATGAAGGTCAGACAATGTCATTTTCGCTTGGTGATATGAGTGCATCAGCGCTTGGTGTTGATGGCAAGAATGTTGACTTAAGTTCACAGGAAGGTGCAAAGAAAGCTACAACAGTAATTGATGATGCTATTAAGACTATATCAAAGGCAAGAGGTAACATGGGTGCTGTTCAAAACAGACTTGAGCATACAATTAACAACCTTGATACAGCAGCAGAAAATCTTCAGACATCAGAATCTCGTATTCGTGATACAGATATGGCTAAAGAAATGGTTGAATTTAGCAAGAATAATATTCTTATGCAGGCAGGTCAGTCAATGCTTGCACAGGCTAACCAGTCTAATCAGGGTGTTCTTTCACTTCTTCAGTAATATTTTGATGAATAAGTCGTTTGTAAATATATAATTAATTAGTTCAATACATATAAAAATGGGGTTGTCGCAATGAAAAATCTCTTACAAAGTATAGATAAAACTTCTATAGCTTGTCTGAAATTCGTTAATGCGACAACCCATTTTGTTTTAGTTTAACAATGAGCCAAAGCCTATACTTGTAGAATATTGTGATAAATTAAGAAACATACTCTGCAAGTTTTTATAATTTTGAGTGCTAAGTGTAGTGAAATATTTAACAGAAGTTCAAGAGTTGTATAGTGTATAGTAGTTTAAAGTTCTTCTGGCATAGTCCATTGTTTTGCTTGTTGTTCGTATTCAAGACTATTGCTCATGTATATATCACTAAGGTATGTATCATTAGCTAGTTTTACTTTTTTTGAAGCTAGGCGGTAACACTCTGCTATTTCAAAGAGTGGTTTGTCGCCATTTGCTCTAGTGTCAATTATAGCAGTTGTTTCAGAAGAAGCATTGATAAACCATAATATAGCTTCTTCATAATCTTCTAAATTCTTAAAGTAAAGCCCTAACTCCATACATATTTCCGAACAAGGTGTGACAGCAACATTTTTAAGGCATATCTTAAAGAAATTGTTGTAATCATTTTCAATTCTATATATTCTTGCAAGTGCGCAGGATATATTTTCTCGACATTCATCGGAGTGCGTTTCGTTATTTAGCATATTATTGAAAATGTCTTTGAAGAGAATAAAGTCGGTATCTTCACCTGATATAAAAAGTTCTTTACAAAGCATAATAATAACGTAGTCGGCAAGGACTTCTCCACGATTAACAGCATTGATAAAGGTAGTAAAGTCACGTTTGTTGTGAATATTTTCTGGCATATGTAGAATTTCTATATCACTATCAAATACAACGGGATTAAGGCGTATTGTTTCGTGGATTGGCGATATCCAAGTAAATGTTCTTAAGCGTTTAAAAAGCTTAGGGCGATATTCTTTTTGGCAATTGTATACAGTGTTAAATTCATTACTGTTGACGTATTTCATTTGAACTATGTCTATATCTGGGATTAATGTATTTTTTAAACGTAATAGCTTGAGAAAGTTTTCGTGGTCTAGCACTTCGTCGGCATCAGCAGAAAAGATATAATCACAAGTTGCTTTTGAAAATGCAAAGTTTCTTGCAGCAGAAAAATCTCCACACCATTCAAAGTTGTATATCTTATCTGTATATTCAGAAGCAATTGCTAGAGTGTTATCTGTTGAGCCTGTGTCAACGATGATTATTTCATCACTTATATCTTTGTAGGAGTCAAGACATCTTTTTAAAAGGTTTTCTTCATTTTTAACTATCATACATAGGCTAATTGTAATCATATTTTTTCCTTTCACACATTGATATAATAAAATTATAAGTAGAATTATTCTTATAGTCAATGAGAAAAGGCATTTATTGTTGTGTGAAATGTGAAGCTTTATGATATTGTTATGAAAATAACAAAAAAATTGATAAAAGTAGTCGTTTAGGCACTTGTTTTATAGAAAGTGGATAAAAAGATATATAAAAACATTATTAACTTTATTAAAATATCACAAAAATATCATGATATTTTTGGTGCAATTTTTTGCATAATTTTGTTGAATTTTGACGAAAGTTGGCTATAATACAAATTAGAGAAACAGTACTGTGAAAAATTTAATATAATTTTATATTGTAAGACAGGTATAGGATTATTAAAAATGAAATAGATTTTGATATCTGTTTCATTGCAAAGGAGGAATGAGTTATGATTAGCTTTTTCATTTGTCTTATTTTATTAATTGGCGGTTACTTTATCTATGGTAAGGTTGTAGAGAATACATTTGCACCTGACGATAGAGAGACACCAGCAATTAAGATTAATGATGGTGTTGACTATGTTGTAATGCCACAATGGAAGTTGTTTTTGGTACAGTTGCTTAATATTGCAGGCTTAGGCCCAATATTTGGTGCTATGCAGGGTGCTTTGTGGGGTCCTGTAGTATTCTTATGGATTACATTTGGTACAATCTTTGCAGGTGGTGTACATGATTACTTCTCTGGTATGCTTTCAGAAAGAAATGATGGTGCATCTATTTCAGAAGTCTGTGGTATTTACCTCGGTGGCTTTATGAAGAATGTAATGAGAGTATTCAGTGTTGTACTTCTTGTTATGGTTGGTACAGTATTCGCAGTTGGTCCTGCCGGACTTATAGTTACATTATTTAAGAATGGTAACGTATCAGGTATTGTAACAAGTACAGAGTTTTGGCTTTGGATAATTTTAGCATACTACTTTGTTGCAACATTTATTTCGATTGATAAGATTATAGGTCGTATTTATCCTTTATTTGGTATATGTCTTATAATTATGGCTCTTGGTGTTATTATTGGTATATTTACACATTCAGAATATCAAATTCCTGAAATCTGGTCTAACTTTACTAATATGCACCCAAAGGCAACTCCAATATGGAGTGTTATGTTTATTACAGTTGCGTGTGGTGCTATTTCAGGTTTCCATGCAACACAGTCACCACTTATGGCTCGTTGTATGAAGTCAGAAAAGCAAGGACATTTCGTATTCTATGGCGCAATGGTAGCAGAAGGTGTTATTGCTTTAATATGGGCAGCAGCAGGTTGTTCTATATATGAAGTAACAGATGGCTTAAGCACAGGCTTAAGTGCAATTCTTGCAAATGGTCAGTCAGCCGCTATATATGATGTTTGTTCTAAGACAATGGGTGGTATCGGTATAGCACTTGCTATGATTGGTGTTATTGTTTGCCCTATTACATCAGGCGATACAGCATTTAGAAGTGCAAGACTTGTTCTTGCCGATTGGTTTAAGGTAGACCAGTCAAAGTTTACAAAGAGATTAATGCTTTGTGTACCTTTACTTGCAGTTGGTGCTATAGTAGGACATCTTGATTATACAATAGTATGGAGATACTTCAGTTGGACTAACCAGACACTTGCAATGATAGTATTATGGACAGCAAGTATGTTCTTATTTAAAGAAAAGAAGAACTATTGGATTACAACAGTACCAGCAATATTTATGAGTGCTGTTTCAATGACATATTTCTTCTATGCACCAGAGTGTCTTAACCTCGGAACAACAGTTGCTTATCCAGCAGGTATAATCATCGCTGTAATTTTCTTTGGTATATTTATCTATGCTACAAAGAAACAGCCTAAGGCAGCTAATTAATTTGATACTAATAAGAAAGTCTTTATTAATAAGCAAAAATGTGAGGGAGTTTATATAGTAATGAATAATATAATGCCGAGGCATATTGGTAGTGCTTCGGCATTATATAAATGATTTATGGTGTATTATTTAGTTCAAAGATAACAACAGAAGGGAGTTGGTTTTTATGTTATTTAAGCCACGTTGTTTGGGAAATGTATCACTAGATAAGGAAGAACTTATAAAAGACAAAAAGAATTGTAGAAAATTTGGCCCATGCGGTGTGGGAGAAAAGGCTATATATCTTAATAGCTTTTACTTTGACCGAGTATATTATATACCACTTTCTTCTGTAAAAAGAGTGTACAAAAGAGTAGCAATGAGTAAGGGTGGCTTTACTGGCAAGGGATTATTTGCAACAATTCCTTATTTAGTTGTTGAATATGACAATGGTGAGGAAAGACAGTGTAATTTTAAGTTTGAAGAAAATGTTGATTCTTTGCTTGCTTATTTAAAGCAGACTCACCCTTATATTAGGTTACACAGTGAGCAGGCAGAAAGGCGTTTAAAAGAAAAGGAACGTCTTAAGGCTAAGAAGAAAGCAAAGGTGCTTTCAAAGACAGCATTACAAAATATTGCTGTGCTTGAAAATTGTATGCAGTATCTTAATAGGAATGAGGAATTAAGTATTGCACTGAGCGCAGGAGCTAAGAAAAAGCGAGTGTATGACAGAAGTAATCCTGCTTACAAATGGGTTGCTTTAAGTATTACACTTTTGGGAGTTGGTTCATTGATTTATGGGGTGTATGCACTTGCTACACATGCAGGCTTTGCTATGTATTTCTTGTTATTTGGACTTGCGGCAATATTTTTATTTTCAAGTGCAAATGTACTTCCTACAGCAAAAAATAATAAGAAATATATAGAGCATAATCTTGAAAAAGCGATTGATGAAATGCAGGAGTACATTAAAAAATATCCTGATTTTCCGCTTCCAGCTTGGTATGCTCACCCTGTAGTGTTAAAACGTATGATTGATATTATGCAGGAGGGCAGAGCTGAGAATATTGCGCAGGCTCTTGATATATTAAAAGCTGATTTACAGGCACTTAATTCTAGTGTCGCAGTAGAACAGGAAGAATATGACGAAGTAATGGCAATAAAGCCAATGTTTCTTGTAAGAAATTATCAGTAAAAAAGATTAAAAAAGAAGTCAAGTAGGTGAAAATTATCATCTACTTGATTTTTTTATGCGAACAATGAGTTAAATGCAGTTGCTATTTGAACGAAAAGAAAGTCATTAACACCTTTAAATGCTGTCCTGTGTCAAAGGCTTATAGCCCGTTACTCGAACAACACGTTTTACGGGGCGGCAATTTATGTGAATAACGAAGCAAAGTTTTGCTTGACATAATAAAGATATACTTATATACTACATACGATGAAATATATTTCATTATACTATAAATTAATTATATAAAAATATAGTATAAATAATATGGTTAAAATAGGAGATTAACATGGAACTTGCAATTATTACTGTAAAACAGGTTTTGGAACTTTTTGTTCTTATTATTTCTGGTATTTTTCTTTATAAGAAGAATATAATTAGGGAAGATGGAAAAAAGTTATTGTCGGATATTCTTATCAAGTTTGTTGTGCCATGTATGATAATTAATTCTTATATGGGTAAGTTTAATGATGAGGTGCTTGACAATATAGGAAAGTCATTTATATATAGTATTATTTTATGTGTGATTGGTATTGTTATCTCGCTTGCTGTATCATTTGTGGTATCTGATGAGCATAAAGGTATTTTTAGATTTGCTTGTTCATTTTCTAATGCGGCTTATATGGGATTTCCATTGATAAGAGCTTTGTTTGGTGAAGAAGGTATATTGTATGCAAGTTCTTATGTTACAGTATTTAATATATTGTTGTGGTCAGTAGGGTATGTATTTTTTGCGGATAAGATGCCTATTAAAAAGTTGTTAAAAAATCTTATTACTTGTCCACCTATAATTGCAGTTGTTGTAGGGCTTATTATATATTTATTCAAAATACCTGTAACAAATATAATTGCTGACCCAATAAGCTCTGTAGGAGCTATGACAACTCCTATATCTATGATAGTTACTGGTGTTGCTATGGGTGAAGCAGGAATTGTTAGGTTGATTAAGCAAAAGCATTTGTTGTATGGATTATTTATAAGGCTTATATTAATTCCTATGGTAAGTCTTTTGGTGTTTTACATATTTAATATAAGTGGAATTGTTGCTACGGTAACTCTTGTTCTTGAAGCTTGTCCTTGTGCTGCTATAACGACTATGTTTGCAATTCAGTATGGACATGACCAAAAATATGCGGCGGCACTTGTTGTTATATCGACTATTTGCAGTATAGTGACATTGCCATTATATGTCTATCTTATAGGGATGATTTAACTTTATATTATAGGAAAAATAGTATGAAATTTTATAGTTGATGGATAAAAGCTAAGTAGTTCTAAGATGTGCGGTAATCACTGTTTTTTGACAGCACAACTAAGAACTACTAAACTTTTACCATATACTATAAAATTTCATACTATTTTTCTTATTTCTACTACATTTTGTTTATGATAAAAAATATTATTTGATTTGGAAGTTAGTGATTTTTTGTATTTGGAATTAGATAAACTTTTGTAGGATGGTAGGGAATATAAATATAGTTTATTGTTTTTGATATGTGTGTTTATTTATATTTTCATAAAATTAAAATTATAAAAACTAGGGAGTGACTTGTTGTGTATTTATTGTAAATCTGTTAAAATCACTTTATGCTTTGGCAGAAGAAAAGTGAGTTGGAATGGAGAATTTATGTTAAGAGATTGTACTTTGGAAGATATTTCCGATGGAAAGTTATATAGTGAAAATGATATGGTAAAGGCGGACACTAATAGTTGTAATGGGTGTAAGTCTGTTTGTTGTCATGGTATGGGGAAAACTATTGTGCTTGACCCTTATGATACATATAGATTGACAGCGCAGTTTAAGTGTAGCTTTGAAGATTTGCTCAAGGATAGGCTTGAACTTAATGTTGTTGATGGTGTTATACTTCCTAACCTTAAGATGTCAGAAGTAAATAACGACTGTTCATTTCTTGATGAGAATAGAAGATGTCAGATACATCTTAACAGACCTGGTATATGTAGGCTTTTTCCATTAGGAAGGTACTGGGAAGACGATGAGCATTTTAAGTATATACTGCAAGTTGGTCAATGTAAGAAAGATAATCTTTCTAAGATTAAAGTTAAGAAATGGCTTGATACACCTGACCTTGCTACATATAATTCATTTATTGTAAAATGGCATGTTTATTTAAAGAAAATTCAACGAGCAATTGTCAATTTGAATGATGAGCAAGTTAAAATTGTTACTATGTATACATTAAAGACATTTTTTATAACACCTTATGACCTTAATAAAGATTTTTATGAGCAATTTAATGTAAGACTTGATACAGCAGTTAAGGCTTTAGCATTGGATTAGAAAGTTTTGAAATGATAGTTAAAAGTTTATCGAGAGTATGTTTTATTTTAGGAGGAATTTTTAATTGAGAGAAACATTATTTACAATTGGGAGCTTTAAGGTTCATGGTTATGGAACTCTTATTGCTATTGGCTTTATTGTGGCAATGCTTGTTGCTGAGTATAGGGCAAAAAAGAATGGTCTTAAAGAAGAAGCAGTAGTTGACATTGCTATTATTGCAGGCGTATGTGGCTTTTTAGGAGCTAAGATTTTATATGTGATAGTAAGTTTTGATGAATTTTTGAAACAGCCGTTAGCTGTGCTTGGCTCATCGGGGTTTGTTGTGTATGGCGGAATAATTGGTGGTGTAGCAGCCGCTTATATTTATTGTAGAATTAAAAAGCTTAATTTTCTTGATTACTTTGACCTTGTTATGCCAGAGATTGCAATAGCTCAAGGTTTTGGACGAATTGGCTGTTTTCTTGCAGGGTGTTGTTATGGTCGTGAAACAGATTCTTGGTTTAGTGTTATGTTTCCTGATGATTGCAACTTTGCACCTGGGAGTGTACCTCTTATTCCAACACAGCTTTTATCGTCAGCAGGTGATTTTCTTATAGCTGTGATATTGATTATTGTAGCTGTTAAGTTGAAGAATAAGTTACAATCTGGTAATATTGGTGAGCTTTATATGGTGCTTTATGGTATTGGTAGATTTGTTATAGAGTTCTTTAGAAATGATTATCGTGGAGCAGTTGGTTTTATGTCAACATCTCAATTTATTTCTATATTTATAATTGCGTTTGCGGTTGTTTTGTATTTTGTTAATAAGAAGAAAAATGTGGCTTAGTTGTAGCTAACTAGCAAAATTAGATATTATTTTTGTGGCAATATAGTGTATATTGTGTAAAATGTTGTTGTTATAGTATGTTAGTGGTTCTACATTAGGGTACATTGTTATCATTCTAAAGATATATATTAAAATGGATATAGTTCCAGTAGCTATTAATAGTGTGTTGATTGTTTTAGTAGTGAATTTTTTTGTTAGTATGTATCTGTTGATAAATAATATTATAATTAATATAATCCATAAAAATATACAAGGGTTCATTGTTAATGCTTTGTGCCATCTAAGTGTTATAAGATAGTAAAATGCTCTGGTTATTCCACAACCTGGGCAGGGAAAGCCTGTGAATATGGCAATTGGGCATATTTTGTGGAATATAAGTTGATTTATAATGCAGGCTGTTATTATACTTAGAATAAGTGGGGCGTATTTTTTTAAGTCGTTTATGGTGTTTGTAAATATTTGTGAAAATGGTGTCATATAATAATAGTCCTTTATATACTTTTATGTAAGAAAACTGGTATTATATTTTATAGTCGATGGATAAAAGCTTAGTAGTTCTAAGATGTGCTGATGTAAGTTAATGAAAACTGACGTGAACGCACTCAATGCGACATCGTGTCGCTGATTGCTTTACCGCACGTCAATGTGCGGTAATCA
>URYE01000043.1 GCA_900551945.1 uncultured Eubacterium sp.
CATTATGTTCTCATCTAACGAAACACCGGCAGAAGAATTTATTCTTGCAAAGAAGTTAGGAGCAATTATTAATTTAGATGATATTACACATATTGATTTCTTAAAGGATGCCTGTGGTATTCCAGAAAGAATTTGCTGCCGTTACAACCCAGGCGGATATTTCTCTCTTGGAACAGACATCATGGATAACCCAGGAGATGCCAAGTATGGAATGACAAAGCCACAGATTTTTGAGGCATTCAAACGACTTAAGAGAGAAGGAGTAAAAGAATTTGGTATTCATTCTTTCTTAGCAAGTAACACAGTATCTAACGAATACTATCCTGCATTAGCCTCCATCTTATTTAATCTTGCAGTAGAATTAAAAGAGAATCTTGGTGTTCATATCGGATTTATCAACTTATCTGGTGGAGTTGGAATCCCTTACACACCAGATAAAGAGCCAAATGATATTTTTGCAATCGGTGAAGGTGTTCGTAAAGCTTACGAAGAGATTTTAGTTCCAGCAGGAATGGGAGATGTATCTATATATACAGAGCTTGGAAGATTTATGCTTGCACCTTACGGCTGCGTTGTTACAAAGGCTATCCATGAAAAGCACACATACAAGGAATACATTGGAGTTGACGCTTGTGCTGTTAATCTTATGCGACCAGCTATTTACGGAGCATATCATCATATTACGGTTGCAGGTAAAGAAAATGCACCTTGCGACCATGTATACGATGTAACAGGCTCACTTTGTGAAAATAATGACAAGTTTGCAATAGACAGAAAACTTCCTAAGATTGATATGGGTGATTACCTTATAATACATGATACAGGAGCGCATGGTTTTTCTATGGGTTATAATTACAATGGTAAGCTTAAGTCGGCAGAGCTTCTTTTAAAGGAAGATGGAAGTGTGCAGATGATAAGAAGAGCAGAAACACCAAAGGATTACTTTGCAACATTTGATTTCTGTGACGCATTAGATAAGTTAAATTTAAAATAATACGCCAATCGGCAGAATGAGGATTGTTATGAAAGACTTGAATTATATTTCGCAGGAGATTTTAAAAGGGCGAAATTTAAAGGAAAATCTTAATAAATATGCCACAGGTATTGCGTCTTTATATAATGGACTTGCATACATAAAGCTGTCTATGAATTATTATACAGTTTATGATATGTTAAAGGAAAAAGAGTTTAGTGACGAAGAGTATTTAAAGCTTTTTGATGAATTTAACAGTATAATTGATGAGATACTTAATGGTAAATGGAATATTGACAAGATAGGTGCTATAAGAGATAAGATAATTAGCATAATGGAAGTTGTAACAGATTATGTTGACTGTCTTAGAATATATGAGTATGTTCTTAATAGAATAGAACATAGATTTTCAGAGCAAGACTTAGATGAGGAGTACTATGGAACATATCTTACAAATGATATAATGCACTATATTTTACAAGATAACGACAATGTTGTTGTAAATAGCAAAATATCAGAAGTAGTAGGACAGCTTCCAATGCGTCTTTCAAAAAATAAGTTTTATGAGTATATTAAAGACGCATTTTCACTGTATCATGGTGCGCAAAAGGGTACAATAGACGATTTTGTGTACGCCTTAAAGACATCAGCAATGTTAAGACAGACTGATGGATTTAAAGAGATGTTTCCTGAAATGTATGATATAATAAATACATTGTCTAATGCTGATTATGCTAATGCAGATGAGCAGGAATACAATAGATTACAAGGTGCGTTACAGATTGCAACAGAGAAAATGACAGCATGTGCAGATATGTTTGTATTATTAGCACAGATGGTTAATGACGCTTATACTATTATTCTTACAGCAGAATTTACACTTGACAATGTAAGTGAAGTTGATAATGCGTTGTCAATTATTTCACAAGTAAGAAAAGCAATTGATAACAATTATGCTGATACAGATGAAGATGTACTTCAAAAATTTGTTAAGTTTGAAGGAAAGCAAGAAAGAATACTTATGATTATATCAAAGTGTGATTATGCTATTGATGAGGCTTTGAATAATTATAATGATGAACTTAAGACTTATGACCTTTATGATAGATATCAGAAGCTTTCTAAGGTTGTAAAGTTACAGTCAGGAAGTGATTTTGTAACTCTTGAAAAAGATAAGAGTGATATTGATATTCCAGATGATACTTATGCTGATAATGCAGCAGAAGAATTAATAAAACTTCTTGATGAAAGCTTTAAAAATCATTCTCAGATTGTAAAAAGAGCTGTTATGTCATCAGTTATGTCACAGCTTCCAGTATTTTTTAACAATACAAAAGAAATACAAGACTATATTAATATATCTTTAGAACAGTGCGCAGATAAGGCTGAAAGAATGGCTGTAATTGAAGTTATGAAAATGATAATGCAATAATACAAATTGTATAAATATTAGGAGCAGATTATGAAGTGGTATAAAAAGTTATATTTGGGTGATAATGCAAAAGAAGCTAAATATAAAATATTTGGAAAAATAAGGCAGAACAGATTTACTTTTAATACATATTTGATTATTCTATCGTCAAATGCTCATAATCTGCTTGAAATAATATCAGCCAATGAATTAAAACAACCCTTCTACAAGGACAAGACAGTGCAAAATCATATATATGTGGTAGGGCTTGCTGTAGGCTATGATGAAGCTTTAGAAGTCGTTGAAAGAATAATTAAAGAAGTATATCAAGCTACAGGAGGCTTTGATTTGCAGTCTTATCTTGAATTTGGTAAAAACGTGTAGCAAGAAATGGAGAATATATGCTTCATATTTTATTATTGATTTTAAAAATAATCGGCATAATTATTGCTGTAATATTGGGGCTTATAATAGTTCTTGGACTTGTTATTTTATTTGTTCCAATAAGATATAGCATAGATGCGGATTATCATAAAAAAGCAGTTGCACATGTTAAAGTCACATGGCTGTTGCATTTATTAAGAGGTGTTGTATCTTATGATGAGCAGCTTGATATATCTGTTAAGGCTTTGTGGTTTGACTTGTACAATAATAATGATAGTGATGATGAAGATTTACAAACTAAATCACAAAAGAAAAAAAAGTCTTCAAAAAAAGAAAAGTTAAAAGAAAGTGATGAAAATAATCACTCAAAAGAACAATATCAAGAAGAACATCAAGTATCAGCAACAAGTAGTGATAATGATATTAATAATGAGTCTGATAAAGATAATCTTTTAGAAGAAATTAATACAACTAAAAGTGATATCAATTCAGATAAAGATATATCAGAGCAATTACAAGAAAGTGTGATAAGTGATGATAAGGCTGATGAACCATTAAAAGAAAATAAAGATAAAAAAGCTATAGTTGCAAAAAAGCAAGAAGGGCTTTCATCTAAAATTAATAGTATTATAGATAAGATTAAGAGTGTATTTTATAGAATTAAAGGCTTAATAATTAACATATATAATACTTTTAAGGGTGTTATTAATAAAAGTCAAAGTGCTGTTGACAAGGTTAAGCAAAAATACAACGAATTAAGAAAAAAAGTTACAGACCCAGAAAATATTGAACTTGTTAAGTTTTTATGGAAGCAGACTAAAGCTGCGATTAATATTGTTAAGCCGTCAAAATACGATATTAATATAAGGTATGGTTTTGAAGACAGTGAAATAACTGGGTGGCTTACAGTAAGACTTGCAATTATTTATGGTTTTCTTGGTTTAGATATGAATATAATACCTGATTTTGATAATAGTATATTTGAAGGCAAAGTGTACATGAAGGGAAGTTTTAACATTTTCAGTATGCTTGTTATTGCCATAAAGTTATATAGAAACAAGTCATTTAGAAAGCTAATAAAAAGATAGAAATTTTAAATAAATAAAATGCGCTGTTAAGTGCAGGAAGTGAGGAGAATATGGCAGAAACAAAATTTAACGAAACAGTTGCTTCTTTATTCAAGGGAATGGACTCTTTTGTATCAGCAAAGACAGTTATAGGTGAGCCTGTTACAGTAGGAGATACAATAATACTTCCTCTTGTTGATGTGTCTTTTGGTGTTGGTGCAGGAGCATTTGCGTCAGATAATAAAAATAATGCTGGTGGTGGTATGACAGGAAAAGTTACACCAAGCGCAGTTTTAGTTGTTCAAAATGGACAGACAAAGCTTGTAAATATTAAAAATCAAGATACAATAACTAAGTTACTTGATATGGTTCCAGATGTTATTGATAAGTTTACAAAAGGCAAAGACGATGATAACAATGATGACATTGTAGACAGTGTTATTAAAGATGTTACAGAAGAATATAATAATAAATAAAACATATAATAAATTAATCATATCTTAAGCTAGGTATGTTATGATTAGATTAATGGGTTTTATTATGTTTTGGATAGCAGTTGGTATGATTATAACTCTGCTTATAATGCAAAATGTATTTCTTTGTGTATGTATAATTATTACTTTAATAATAGTTGGATTTAATATGTTTTGTCATTGACAAAAAAATATATAAAAAATAGTTGCAAATAATATTGATATCTGATACAATATCATTTGTTGTGGAAAAACACACAATACCATTAAGGAGGTGTTATTAAAATGGCAAAATGTGCAATTTGTGAAAAAGGCGCTCACTTTGGTAATGCTGTGAGCCATTCTCATAGAAGATCAAACAAGAAGTGGAATTCTAATGTGAAGTCTGTAAAAGTACAGGTTAATGGTGCTGCGAAGAAGATGTATGTATGTACATCATGCTTACGTTCAGGCAAAGTAGAACGTGCTTAATTTTCTGCTATTAATTTTCGAAAATTTATATCAGTTTTTGAGGTGAATTGCTTTTGGCAGTTCACCTTAATTTTTTATTTATGTAAGCAGAAAGCCAAAGTAAGTGTTTGGACAAAGCATTGGCAAATACCGCATAAAGATAAAAAACGTGAAATGAGAAAACTTAATTATAGCGTATATTGAATTTTTATAAAGATAAGAGTATAATGGATTTATTAAATTGGATATTTGTGTATCTGTGAATGGAGGTATAGTATGAGAGGACATTTAGATGGACAGTATGGAGGTATATCTATAGACTCAGAAGTAATTGCTAAATATGCTGGCTCGATGGCAGTTGAGTGTTTTGGAATTGTCGGAATGGCAGCGGTTAGTATGAAAGATGGCCTCGTAAAGTTATTAAAGGGAGATAGCCTTACAAGAGGAATAAGAGTTGAAATAGACGAAGAAAACAGGGTGGAGCTTGATTTTCATGTAATAGTATCATATGGAATAAGTATAGCGACAGTAGCAGACAACCTTGTTGAGAGTGTTAAGTATAAAGTGCATGAATTTACAGGACTTGAAGTAAAAAAGATTAATATATTTGTAGAGGGCGTTCGTGTAATAGATTAATACGAATTGCTTATAACACAGAATGGAGGATTTAATTGTGGCAACAAATACAATAGATGCAGTGCTTTTGCAGAAGATGTTCATAGCAGGAGCTAAGAACCTTGAGTCAAAAAAAGAATGGATTAATGACCTTAATGTTTTTCCAGTACCAGATGGAGATACAGGTACTAATATGACACTTACAATAATGTCAGCAGCTAAAGAAGTAAGTGCAATAGATAATCCTACAATGGCAACACTTTCAAAAGCTATTTCAAGCGGTTCGTTAAGAGGCGCAAGAGGTAATTCAGGTGTTATCCTTTCACAGTTATTTAGAGGTTTTACAAAGGAAATATCAAAGCTTGAAGTACTTGATACAGAAAGTCTTGCAATTGCTACACAAAGAGCTACTGAAACTGCTTACAAAGCTGTTATGAAGCCAAAAGAAGGTACTATTCTTACAGTAGCAAAGGCTGTATCTGACAAGGCAGCTCAAGTTGCACTTGATACAGATAATTTGGAAGAAGCAATCGAAAAAGTTATAACTCATGCAGAATATGTATTATCAAAGACACCAGAGATGTTGCCTGTATTAAAAGAAGCAGGAGTTGTTGACTCAGGCGGACAAGGACTTGTTGTTGTACTTCGTGGTATGCTTGACGCATTAACAGGCAAGGTTACAGATTTTGAGATAACAGCACCTGCAAAGAAGCCTGACAGTGCAACTAAGGGAACAGGAGCAGCTATAGAAAATGTAGATATTAAGTTCGGTTATTGTACAGAATTTATTATTATGCTTGATAAAGAATTTGATGAGAAGACAGAAGTTGAATTTAAGGCATTTCTTTCATCAATAGGTGATTCTATTGTTTGTGTTGCACTTGATGATATAGTTAAGGTTCATGTACACACTAACCACCCAGGTCAAGCTTTTGAAAAAGCTCTTGAATATGGCCAGCTTACAAAAATGAAGGTTGACAACATGAGAGAAGAACACAACCAAAAGGTTATTGAAAAGTCTGAAATGCAACAAGCAATGGCACAAGAAGCTAAGAAAAAGGAAGAAAAGAAACAAGAGCCATTAAAAGACTATGGTTTTATAACAATAGCTCCAGGTAAAGGTCTTTCAGAAATATTTAAGGGACTTGGCATTGATGAAGTTATCGAGGGTGGTCAGACAATGAACCCTAGTACAGAAGATATCTTAGAAGCCGCAGACAAGATTAATGCAAAAGTAATATATGTACTTCCTAATAATGGCAATATTATACTTGCTGCACAACAGGCAGCTAGTATTATTGAAGGTAAGAAGTTAGTTGTTATTCCATCAAAGACTGTTCCACAGGGAATTACAGCTATGATTAATTTTGAGATGACAAGAAATGAACAGGAAAATACAGAAGCTATGACAAGTTCAATGGCAACTGTAAAAACAGGTCAAGTAACTTATGCTGTAAGAGATACTTCAATTGATGGAAAAGAAATTCACAAAGATGATATCTTAGGGCTTGCAGATAATGGGCTCGCAGCAGTTGGTAAGGATATCAACACTACTGTATTAGATATGCTTGCTACAATGATTGACGAAGACTCAGAACTTGTAAGTGTTTATTTTGGTGAAGATATAACAGAAGAACAAGCTTCAGAAGTAGTTGATGCTATAGAAGAAAAGTTCCCAGATGTAGATGTTGAATTACAAGAGGGAAGTCAGCCAGTATATTATTATATTGTATCTGTAGAATAAATATAAAGATTTGTGCCTTACGCACCTGACACAAACCATTGAGATTACATTTATTAATTTATTTAATACGTGCGTAGAAACGAGGATTAAAAATGAGTAAGATTGATGAAATAAGAGGCGAAATGGTAAAAGCAATGAAAGCAAAGGATAAAAAAAGAAAAGATGTCCTTTCATTACTTCTTGCAGAACTTAAGAATGTAGAGATTAATAATAGAACACCTCTTACAGACGAGGAAGGCAACAATGTTATATTAAAGCAGATAAAACAACTTAAGGAAACTAAGTCATTAACACCTGCTGATAGAACAGATATTATAGAAGAATGTGATTTTTCTATAAGTGTGTTAGAAGAATATGCACCTAAGATGATGGATGAGGCAGAGATTAAGGCTGTTATTGAAGAAACATTAAAAGAGCTTGAAATTGAAGAACCTACAGCTAAGGACAAAGGTAAGATTATGAAAGTTCTTATGCCTAAGGTTAAAGGAAAAGCAGATGGTAAGCTAGTTAATCAAGTATTAGGTTCTATGTTTGCATAGTAAGAATATAATTTTATGAAAAATAGTATTGGATTTTGTATATGTGAATAATGTATAAAATTCAATACTATTTTTTATATATAATTTTTGAATTTATTATGTTTTGAAGCTATCAGTAGTATATAAAATAACATACACCAGTTATATACCACTATTGAACAAGTATTGTTGCTATATCATACAAATATATAATCATTCTTTGTAATGGTGTATTTATGCTTTGTATACTACTAATAACTTATGAAAATTTATTGAGATGAAAAATTTGTAAAGACATTTTATTTATATGAAAAAGAATATGGTGTGGATTAAGGTATGGATATAAGAGAATTAAAAGGAATTGGTGATAAGACAACTACTCTTTTTAACAAGCTTTCTGTATATACAGTAGATGATTTGGTGGGTTTTTATCCTAGAGATTATGATGTATATGAAGAACCTGTTTTGATTGGAGAATTATCACCAGAATATGAAAATAAAATAATTGCAGTACAAGGTGTTATATCAAAGTCACCAGAGCTTTTTACAACACAAAAATTTAAGATATTATCAAGTAGTATTCGTGATACGAGTGGAGTATTAAAATGTACATGGTTTAATATGCCATTTTTAAGAAATTCCATAAAACAAGGTATGCACTATGTATTAAGGGGGCATCTTAGTTGTAAAAATGGTGTTTATGTAATGGAACAGCCATCACTTTATACTATTGCGCAATACAGTCAGATTAAGGGAAGTATGCAGCCTATATATTCTCTTACTAAAGGACTTTCTAATAAGACAGTTATTAAGGCTGTTAAGCAAGCTTTGGAAAAATATAATATAGGGCTTGAAAATGAATTTATACCCGAGTGGTTAAGACAAAAATATAATCTTGCAGAGCATAATTTTTCGATTGTAAATATACATTTTCCTAGTTCTATGCAGGATTACATTCAGTCAAGAAATCGACTTGCTTTTGAAGAATTTTTTCTTTTTGTACTTGCAGTAAGACGACTTAAAGAAAGCAATCAAAAAAGACTTAATAACTTTATAATACAAAATAATAGTATAACCGATGACTTCATAACAAAGTTACCATTTAGCCTTACAAAAGCGCAGTTAAATACATGGGAAGAAATCAAGGCAGATATGGCAGGAACTGGAATTATGAGCCGACTTGTGCAAGGTGATGTAGGCTCTGGAAAGACGATAGTAGCCGTACTTGCCCTTATGAATACGGCATTTGCAGGCTATCAAGGAGCTATGATGGTGCCAACAGAAGTACTTGCAAAACAGCAATATGAGTCGATTTGTGAAATGTTTGACAAAAATGGAATTGACCTTAATGTAGAGTTACTTATAGGCTCGATGACAGCTTCAGCAAAGAAAAAAGCATATCAGAAAATTAAGAGTGGAGAAACAAATATAATAATAGGAACACACGCATTAATTCAAGAAAGGGTAGAGTATAATAATTTAGCGCTTGTAATAACTGATGAACAGCATAGATTTGGTGTTAATCAGCGAAAAGATTTTGCTGGTAAGGGAAATGAAGCACATGTGCTTGTAATGAGTGCAACACCAATTCCAAGAACACTTGCAATTATTGTGTATGGCGACCTTGACATTTCCATAATTAATGAAATGCCAGCGAACAGACTTCCAATTAAAAATTGTGTAGTTGATGAAACGTATAGACCTAATGCGTATAAATTTATAACAAAGCAAGTTAAAGAAGGACGACAAGCTTATGTAATCTGTCCGATGGTTGAAGAAAGTGAGAATATTGAAGCTGAAAATGTTATAGATTACGCAAATAAGTTAAAACAAAATCTTCCATCAGATATAACTGTTGAATACCTTCATGGCAAAATGAAAGGTCAAGAAAAAAATGACATAATGGAAAGATATGCAAAACATAAAACAGACGTACTTGTATCAACTACAGTTATCGAAGTCGGTGTAAATGTTCCTAATGCAACAGTTATGATGATTGAAAATGCAGATAGATTTGGACTTGCACAGCTTCATCAGTTAAGGGGCAGAGTTGGCAGAGGTGGCTTTCAGTCTTATTGTATATTTGTTTCAGCCATTAAAAATAAAAAGACAAAAGAACGACTTGATATAATAAATAAGTCGAATGATGGCTTTAAGATTGCAGAAGAAGATTTAAAGCTTCGTGGGCCAGGAGATTTCTTTGGAGTAAGACAAAGTGGTCAAATGGAGTTTAAAATAGGAGATATATTTACTGACTCAGAAATGCTTAAAAAAGCGGCTGATTCAGCAAATATAATTATGTCAGATGACCCAGACCTTGCAAAGCCTGAAAATGAATATCTTAAAAAGAAAGTTTTTGAGTATGCCAATAGGTGTCTTGATAAAGTTAATTTATAAAGTTGGCAAAATAATAAAACACTGTCTATGTGGGTGATGAAATAATTTATAAAAGGTAAAATCTTTTTGCTATAAACTACAATGATAGTAAAAATTAGTCAGATGTATTGTAATAATAATTTAATTTAGTAAAAGGAGATGTGCTTTTATGCGTGAAATGGAATTTACAATGAGCAGACCTAATCTTGTTAAGGTAGGAGATAAGGTTGAAGTAACGGAAGGAAAGCTACCAAGTAGTTATTATTATACGATTGAGCCGGCAGTTGCAATGTCAGGCAATTATCCTACACCAGAAAGGTTAAAGTCTAAGTATGGAATAGTAAAAGAAGTTGGAGAAACGAGTAGGGGATATTATGTGTTAGCTGAATTTGATGAAGATTAATAGGTTTTGTGAAAAATGTTACATTTATTTTCGGATTACTCTTCATAGCAAGCTATTATTTTTTGCTACTTATTTATAGCAAGTAATCAAGCTTGTTTAAAAATAGTAGATTAATTATTAAACTATAGTTTTGTGATATTTAAAAAGAAATTTTATAAAAGTTGTCAAAATATATAGTATGTATACAAAATACATCTTGTTATAAGTACAAAGTTATACATTTATAACAAAAAAATTGTAAAATTTTGCAAAAAAGGCTTTTATTTTTTAATTATAGTGTTATAATATTAACAAAGTGTTGGAAACGTATAATGTAACTGTTGTACATTTAAAACAGCGTAATATTCGGACAGCATGATAATAATTGAAAAGGAGAGTTTTAAAATGGCTAACAGATTTATTTTAAATGAAACATCTTATCATGGAGCAGGTGCAATACAAAGTATTGCTGATGAAGTTAAAGCAAGAGGATATAAAAAGGCTTTTGTATGTTCAGACCCAGACCTTGTAAAGTTTGGTGTTACAAAGAAAGTTCTTGATGTGTTAGAAGGAGCTGGTCTTGATTATGAATTATATTCTAACATTAAGCCTAATCCAACAATCGAAAATGTTCAGACAGGTGTAGAAACATATAAAAAGTCAGGCGCAGATTATCTTATTGCAATTGGTGGTGGTTCTTCTATGGATACATCAAAGGCAATTGGTATTATAATCAACAACCCTGAATTTGAAGATGTAAGAAGTCTTGAAGGAGTTGCTCCAACAAAGAACAAGAGTGTGCCTATTCTTGCAGTTCCAACAACAGCGGGTACAGCAGCAGAAGTTACAATTAACTATGTTATTACAGACGCAGAGAAAAATCGTAAGATGGTATGTGTAGACCCTAAGGATATTCCTGTTATTGCATTTGTTGACCCAGAGATGATGAGTACAATGCCTAAGGGACTTACAGCAGCAACTGGTATGGATGCTCTTACACATGCAATTGAAGGTTACATAACAGCAGCAGCTTGGGAATTATCTGATATGTTCCATCTTAAAGCTATTGAGATTATTTCAAAGAGTTTAAGAGGTGCTGTTGAAAATACACCAGAAGGCAGAGAAGGTATGGCTTTAGGTCAGTATATCGCTGGTATGGGCTTCTCTAACGTAGGTCTTGGTATTGTTCATTCTATGGCTCACCCATTAGGTGCTTTATATGATACTCCACATGGTATTGCTAATGCTATTATTCTTCCAACAGTTATGGAATATAATGCAGAAGCAACTGGTGAGAAGTACAGAGATATTGCTAAGGCTATGGGTGTTGAAGGTACTGAGAGTATGACACAGGAAGAATACAGAAAGGCAGCAGTTGACGCAGTTAAGAAGCTTGCTAAGGACGTTGGTATTCCTGAAAACCTTAAAGATATTGTTAAGAAAGAGGATATTCCTTTCCTTGCTCAGTCTGCTTATGATGATGCTTGCAGACCTGGTAATCCAAAGGAAACAAGTGTTGAAGATATTACTAAGTTATATGAAAGTTTAATTTAAGGTTGATTTTATATTAGTTTTTTATAATTGAAGTTTAAGTCCTGTAAGATAGTATTTATATTATCTTATGGGACTTTTGTTTTATTTGGCGGAGTGACGATAGCGGTCTTATATAAAACATTCACACACCAGTGAAAGTACATCACACTATATTTGTATGCCCTCGTCAAACAAGTATGTTTGCCGCTGTCATACAGATATAGTGTGATGTTCTTTAAATGGTGTATTCATTGTTTTATATAAGCCCACTATCTGTTTTTTGGCTTTAACAATAAGGGTAATAATATTTTGAGAAGATAAAAAGTGGATTGAAGTATGTGAGAAGGTTGATGAAGAATTATTGGGAAGAGGGAGTTAATGAGAATTTGTATTGATTATTGTGTATGGGAATGTGGAAAGTGGGGGAAGACACCGTTGCAAATGGTGAATTAATGTGATAAAGTATTTAATTGGTGCGTTTATTTTTTTAATTTACGCATATTTATTGATATACAGAAAGGTTAGTGCTTTATGAACAAAAAAAAGATTGCAATGGTTGTTATGGTTCTGGCAGTGGTCGGGCTTGTTATTCATTCTTTTATGTCACCAGTTGATATGTCAAATTTAGATAATTATACAAGTAGTGTTTATGGGCAGGTGTGGGCGTTGCTTCCGCCGGCTATTGCTATTATACTTGCGCTTATAACAAAAGAAGTGTATACATCGCTTTTGGCAGGAATTATGACAGGTGCATTGCTTTATTCGGGATTTAATTTTGAATTAATGATTAATACAATGTTTTTTAATGAAGATGGAGGAATGGCTTATAAGCTTGCTAGTTCAAGTAATATAGGTATTCTTTTATTTCTTGTAATGCTTGGAATACTTGTTGCACTTATGAATAAGGCGGGCGGTTCTGCGGCTTTTGGCAGATGGGCAGTATCTCATATTAAAACTAGGGTTGGCGCTCAGCTTGCGACTATGGTGCTTGGTATTGTTATATTTGTAGACGATTATTTTAACTGTCTTACAGTAGGAAGTGTTATGAGACCTGTTACAGATACTCATAAGGTATCAAGAGCTAAGTTGTCTTATATTATTGACTCTACAGCTGCACCAGTGTGCATTATTGCGCCTATTAGTTCTTGGGCGGCAGCAGTTACTTCATCTGTGCCTGATGACTCAGATATTAATGGTTTTACAACATTTTTAAGAACAATACCATATAATTTTTATGCTATTCTTACGTTGATTATGGTTGTCTTTGTTATAGTAAGAAAGGTTGATTTTGGTGCAATGAGAAAGCATGAGATTAATGCTATAAATGGAGATTTGTATACAACACCTGAAAGACCATTTAAAGACGAAGAAAATAATGTGTCAGATAAGAATGGAAAAGTAAGTTATCTAATATTTCCAGTAGTTGTACTTATTGCAAGCTGTATAGTTGCCATGCTTTATACTGGTGGCTTCTTTAGCGGTGCAGGCTTTATTCAAGCATTTTCTGAGTCAAATGCTTCTGTTGGACTTGTTCTTGGTTCTGCCGTTACATTATTTATTACATTTGTTATGTATATGTTTGAAGATGTGCTTACATTTGAAGAATTTACAGATTGTATATCAGAAGGCTTTAAAGCGATGGTTTCACCAATACTTATACTTACATTTGCTTGGACTCTATCTGGTATGACTAACTTGCTTGGCGCAGATATTTTTGTGGCAAATTTAGTAGCTGGTTGGGCAGGTTCGCTTCAAAATATGCTTCCAGCAATTATTTTTATAGTATCAATGTTTCTTGCTTTTGCAACAGGAACATCTTGGGGAACATTTGGTATATTAATTCCTATAGTAATAGGAGTATTTCCAACTGGGGAAATGCTTGTTATTTCTATCGCTTCATGTCTTGCAGGAGCAGTTTGTGGTGACCATTGTTCGCCTATTTCAGATACTACAATTATGGCTTCAGCAGGTGGTCAGTGTTACCACATGAACCATGTAACAACACAGCTTCCTTACGTTATTACGGCTGCTTCTATTTCATTTATAGGATATATAATTGCAGGACTTACACAAAATGTCTATGTATCACTTGGAATATGTATAGTATTGCTTATTACCGTCTTATTTATTATAGAAAAGAAGACAGGACAAGAAGAGAGTGTGTAAAAATTGAAACTCCTGTACTAAATATCATGTAATTAGAATATATTCTAATAAAGTATGCAGACTATTATCTGGAAAGGCATGGTGGTTAGTATTAAGGAGTTTGATTTGTATAATGATATTCAGATGAGAACGGGCGGAGAGATATATTTGGGAGTTGTAGGGCCTGTAAGAACTGGAAAGTCAACCTTTATAAAGAGATTTATGGAGCTTCTAGTTATTCCTGCTATATCTGGTGAGCATGAGAAAAGTAGGGCAAAAGATGAGCTTCCGCAAAGTGCCACAGGAACTACAATTATGACAACTGAGCCTAAGTTTGTACCATCAGAAGCCGCACTTGTGTGTCCTGTTGATGGAGTAAATGTTAAAGTGCGCCTTATTGATTGTGTTGGTTTTATGGTAGAGGGTGCGACAGGTCATATTGAAAATAATAAAGAAAGAATGGTTAAAACTCCATGGTCGGATACAGAGATACCATTTACTATGGCGGCTCAGTTAGGAACTAAAAAAGTTATAGACGAACATTCAACTATTGGTATAGTGATAACGACAGATGGTTCATTTACTGATATAGCAAGGGAGCAGTACGAAGTTGCTGAAGAAAAGGCAATAAAAGAACTTGAGCAGATTAATAAACCATACATAGTGCTTCTAAATTCTGCACACCCATTTTCTGAAGAAACTATTAATCTTGCTAAGAAAATGGAAAATAAGTATGGCGTTATAGTTCAAACTATAAATTGTGACCAGTTAAAGAAAGACGATGTAACAAGGATACTTGAAAATATTCTTATGGAATTTCCAATATCTCAGATTGATTTTTATGCGCCACAGTGGATGGAAATGCTCCCCGAAGACCATTGGCTTAAAATGCTTATGATTGAAAAAGCACAAAATATTATAAATAATTATACTAAAATGAAGGATATTAAGGAAGATAAAGAGGACTATTCTGACGAGCATATTGATAGTATTACTAATGCAGATATTAATATGTCAAATGGTGTTGTAAGAATGGACGTTACTATGAAGCCTAATATTTATTATGATGTGCTTAGTGAGCTTACGGGAACGTCTATTAATAATGAGTATGAGCTTATTAATATTATAAAAGATTTGTCATTGAAGAAAAATGAATTTGACAAGGTTAAAGACGCACTTGTAGATGTTAATATGAGTGGGTACGGCGTTGTGACTCCAGTAAGAAGTGAAATTAGCCTTGAAGAACCTGTCGTTATTAAAAATGGCAGCAGATATGGTGTAAAGATTAAAGCTGTTGTTCCATCAATTAATATGCTTAAAACTAATATAAGTGTTGAAATTGCTCCAATAGTTGGAACTAAGACGCAGGCTGATGATTTGATAGAGTATATAAAGAGCAATTCTGCTACGTCAAATGACGGTGTGTGGGAAACAAATATATTTGGAAAGACTATTGAGCAAATAGTTGAAGACGGAATATATGAAAAAACACACAATATGACACCAGAAAGTATGGAGAAAATAAGTGGCACGTTAGAAAAGGTTATGAATGAAAATTCAGGACTTGTATGCCTTATTATTTAGTGTGTTCTTGAAATATATTAGAGTTTGTGATATACTTAACAACATAAGTGGTATTGGGTTTTAATAAAATATCTGATATTATCGAATTTGTGTTTTAGAAAAATAGAGTATAAACAATAAGAAATGAGGATAATAAAAAAGCATGAAAAAAGTTGAAGATTATGTAAGAAGTATTAAAGACTTTCCAGAAGAGGGTATAATATTTAGGGACATAACATCAGTTATACAAGATGCTGATGGATTACAACTTGCAATTGATGGTATTGATAATTGTATCGGTGATACTGAATACGATGTTGTAGTAGGACCTGAGTCAAGAGGATTTATATTTGGTGTGCCTATAGCATATAAGAACAAGAAGTCATTTGTACCTGTAAGAAAAAAAGGTAAACTTCCATGTGAAACTATTTCAGAAGAATATGCTCTTGAATATGGTACAGCCGAGATAGAGATACATACAGATGCTATTAAAAAAGGTCAGAAAGTAGTTATTGTAGATGACCTTATTGCAACAGGCGGTACAACAGAAGCCATTATCAAGTTAATCGAAAGACTTGGTGGAGAAGTAGTAAAGATTGTTTTCCTTATCGAGCTTGAAGGTCTTAACGGCAGAGATAAGCTTAAAGGATATGATGTTGAATCAGTTATAAAGTACGAAGGAAAGTAAGGTCTATATCCATACGATTGAACAACAGTCGTATGGATATTGTTGCATTGTGAAAATATTATCAAAAAGGAGTGAGTGTGAATGGGTACAGCACACAATAATGCAGAAAAAGGACAGATTGCTGACTGTGTCATTATGCCGGGTGACCCTGTAAGAGCAAAGTATATAGCAGATAATTACTTTGAAAATGCAGTTTGTTTTAACAATATAAGAGGTATTAACGGATATACTGGAACATATAAAGGTAAGCGTGTATCTGTAATGGCAAGTGGAATGGGTATGCCATCAATGGGCATTTACAGTTATGAATTGTATAACTATTATGATGTTACTTCAATTATAAGAATAGGAACGGCAGGCGCATTATCAGACAAGCTTAAATTAATGGACGTTGTAATTGCTATGGGAGCATGTACTGACTCCAATTATGCTAGTCAGTTTAATTTGCCGGGAACATTTGCACCTATTGCTGACTATGAGTTATTAAGAAAAGCTACCGATTGTGCTGATAATATGAAGATTAGTACGAGTGTTGGCAATATAGTAAGTTCAGATGTGTTTTATAATGACAACAATGATGTCAATGAAAGTTGGAAGAAAATGGGCGTATTAGCTGTTGATATGGAAACAGCGGCATTATACGACAATGCCAATAGGGCAGGTAAAAAAGCACTTTCAATTCTTACAGTAAGTGACCATTTGTTTAGAGATGAGCATTTATTGGCAGAAGAAAGAAGTACATCAGTAGATAATATGATAAAGCTTGCATTAGAGATTGCATAAAAGGGGGAAATATATGGATACTAAGGTCATATTAGTAATTGCCAGTATTATAGTAGTATTACTATATGTATCTTATGATACTGAAAGAAAGAGAAAGCTAAAGCTAGAAAAAAGATTAAAGAAATCTTGGGGAAATCCTTCAGAAAGAAAGATTTCAACAGAAGAATATGAGGTTATATCTCATTATTTTAAAGACTGTATTAGTGATAACGACAATTATATAGATGATATAACTTGGAAAGACCTTAACATGAATGAAGTGTTTAGAGTTATGAATACAACTAATTCATCAGTGGGGCAAGAATATCTTTATAAAATGTTAAGATTTCCTTTTAAAGATAAAGAAATGTTGCAAAAGACAGATGAGCTTGCACAATTTTTTACAAAAGAGCAGAAAAAAAGATTTACAATTCAAAAAATATTTGCCAAAATGGGTTTTGCAAAGTATATTTCATTAAGTGATTATATAGGTTTACTTATAGAGTTAGAGCCTAAAAGCAATATAATTCACTATGTGTTACTTATGCTTTATGTGTTAGGAATTGGTCTTTGTTTTGTTAATCCGTTGTGGGGAATAGGCTTACTTGTGGCATTGTTAGTATTTTCTATAATAAGCTACTATAAGTTTAAGGCAGAAGTAGAGCCTTATTTTATATGTATAACACAAATAGTTAGAATGATTAGCGCAAGTAATGATATTGTGGACTGTAATTATAGTGAATTATCACAATATAACGAAGAATTAAAAAAGTTATGTGCGTCTTGTAAAAATGTAACAAGTGGTTCTTGGTTATTAGAAAGTGGCGATGTTAATGGTTCTTTAATACAAGCTATTCTTGACTATTTAAGAATGATTACACATGTTGACCTTATAAAGTTTAATACAATGATTAAAAAAATAGGTAAAAAAGAACAAGAAATATATAGAATGTATGAAATTTTAGGTCATATAGAGTCATCAATAGCAGTAGCTTCCTTTAGAAAAATGTTGCCATATTGGTCAGAGCCAGAGTTTGTATCAGACACACAGGCTGGTATTAATGTTAGTGAAGTGTATCACCCACTCATAAAAGAGCCAGTGTCTAATTCACTTAATACTAAAAAACATTTGCTTCTTACAGGCTCTAATGCTTCAGGAAAGTCAACATTTTTAAGAACTATAGCAATTAATGCTATATTGTCACAGAGTATATTTACAAGTACTTCAAAGAAGTATGTAGCATCGCAATTTAGAGTGTATTCATCAATGGCATTAGTTGACGACCTTAGTAACAATAACAGTTATTATATTGTCGAGATTAAGTCACTTAAAAGAATAATAGATGCTTCATGTAAGAGTGGTAATCCTGTGCTTTGTTTTGTCGATGAAGTACTTAGGGGAACTAATACAGTTGAAAGAATTGCGGCTTCATCAGAGATTTTAAAGTACTTAAGCAGTAAAAATGTACTTTGTGTAGCTGCAACACATGATATAGAACTTACGTCAATTCTTAAAAAGTGGTATGAGAATTACCATTTTCAAGAAGAAGTTACAGATGATACTGTTAAGTTTAATTATAAGCTTTACAGTGGCCCAGCAACTACAAGAAATGCGATTAAGTTGCTTAATATGATGGGCTATGACAAAGAAATAGTAACACAATCTGAAAAACAAGCAGCATATTTTATTGAAAATGGCGTTTGGAAGATGTAAAATAATAAAATACTACAGTTAAATATTATAAAAAGTATGATAAGATTTTGACACTTATATTATTATATGTTAAAATTATACATTAATTCAAGGAGGTACAGATATATGAGTCTTTTAACAGGAGAAATACTTTACGAAGCTGCTAAGTTTATAATTATGCTTTTATTACTTGTATGCAGTGTATTCGTTGGAGGAGCTTTAAGAAAGAGAACAGACGCAAAGAAAGTTGCTAAAGAAGGTAGCCAGTCAGTTCAGAACATGGAAAGCTAATATTTTTTAATTTTATCAAGTAAATTTCAATTTTGTTTATGCAGGCAACGAGCCAAAATCTGCGCCTTCATAATATTTGACACAAGAGCAACGAGTTAAAGGTGGCGTTTGCACAAGACTTTGCGACGGTTGCAATAAGTGTGGAATTTGCTTGTAGCAAAAGAAGTAAAAGCTTCTTTTAAATTAATAAACTAAAAATATCAATTTTTATTAAACTATAGTTTTGTAAGAATTGGTATAAACTGATAAATTTAAGAAAGGAAAAGCTGTTAGAATTAAAATATAATTTAATATTTACAAACAATTAATTTTAATAGCAGGAAAGAAAAGTGCAGTACAGAGGCGTCAACGAGTTAAGAAGAATGTTTCTTGATTTTTTTGAAAGTAAAGGTCATCTTAAAATGAAAAGTTTTTCACTTGTCCCACACAATGATAATAGTTTGCTTATTATCAATTCAGGTATGGCTCCATTAAAGCCATATTTTACAGGGCAAGAGATACCACCACGAAGAAGAGTAACAACATGTCAGAAGTGTATTAGAACAGGTGATATTGAAAATGTTGGTAAGACAGCAAGACATGGAACATTTTTTGAAATGCTTGGTAACTTCTCATTTGGTGATTACTTTAAAGACGAAGCAATTCACTGGTCTTGGGAATTTTTAACAGAAGTTGTAGGTCTTGACCCTGATAGATTATATCCATCAGTATATCAAGATGATGATGAAGCATTTGACATTTGGAACAAAGAGATTGGAATTGCACCTGAAAGAATATTTAGATTTGGTAAAGAAGATAATTTCTGGGAACATGGTGCAGGTCCATGTGGCCCATGTTCAGAAATATATTATGACAGGGGAGAAAAGTATGGCTGTGGAAAACCTGGCTGTACAGTAGGTTGTGACTGTGACCGTTATATGGAAGTATGGAATAACGTATTCTCACAATTTAATAATGATGGTAAGGGTAACTATTATGACCTTGTTCAAAAGAACATTGATACAGGTATGGGACTTGAAAGACTTGCAGTTGTAGTTCAAGACGTAGACTCTATATTTGACGTAGATACATTACAGGCACTTCGTGACAAGGTTTGTGAAATGTCTGGTGTTAAGTATGAACAAGATGATAAGATTGACGTATCAATCCGAGTAATTACAGACCACATTCGTTCAGTAACATTTATGGTAAGTGATGGTATTATGCCATCTAACGAAGGTAGAGGTTATGTTCTTAGAAGACTTTTAAGAAGAGCTGCAAGACATGGTCGTCTTCTTGGTATTGAAGGTAAGTTCTTATCAAAGCTTTGTGAAACAGTTATTGAAGGTTCAAAAGACGGTTATCCAGAATTAGAAGAAAAGAAAGAATTTATTATCAAGGTTATTTCAGAAGAAGAAGAAAAGTTCAATAAGACTATTGACCAGGGACTTAGTATCCTTGAAGATATGGAAAAAGAACTTGAAAGCAATGGTAAGAAGGAACTTTCTGGCGCAGACGCATTTAAGCTTTATGACACTTATGGTTTCCCTCTTGATTTAACTAAGGAAATTCTTGAAGAAAAGGGTATAACAGTAGACGAAGCAGGCTTTACAGAAGCTATGGAAGAACAGAGAGTTAAAGCTAGAAATGCTCGTAAGACAACTAATTATATGGGAGCAGACGCTACAGTTTACGATGAGATTGACCCAGAAATAACAAGTAAGTTCGTAGGATATGACAAGCTTACAAACAATTCAAAAGTAACTGTTCTTACTACTGAAACAGAAGTTGTAGAAGCTTTATCAGAAGGTAATAAGGGTACAGTTATTGTTGATGAAACTGTATTTTATGCTACAATGGGTGGTCAGGAAGGTGACTGCGGAACTATTACTACACCAGAGGGTGAATTTAAAGTTGAAACAACTATTAACCTTAAGGGGGGTAAGATTGGTCATGTAGGTGTTATGACTAAGGGCATGATTAAAGTAGGTGATACAGTTACACTTTCAGTTGACGCAGCTAAGAGAGCTGATACAAGTAAGAACCACAGTGCAACACATCTTTTACAGAAAGCATTAAGAACTGTATTAGGCAACCATGTAGAACAGTCAGGTTCTTATGTTGACCCAGATAGATTAAGATTTGACTTTACACATTTCCAGAGCATGACAGCCGAAGAAATCGAAAAGGTTGAAAGCATTGTCAATGAAAAGATTTCAGAAGCTATTGCCGTTAATACAGATATTATGACTATCGAAGAAGCTAGAAAAACTGGTGCTATGGCATTATTTGGCGAAAAGTATGGTGACAAGGTAAGAGTTGTATCAATGGGAGATTTCTCTAAGGAATTTTGTGGTGGTACACACGTTGCTAATACATCTAACATTATGTTATTTAAGATTGTGTCAGAGTCAGGTGTTGCTGCTGGTGTAAGAAGAATTGAAGCTTTAACAGGCAGAGGAGTGCTTAATTACTTCAAAGACCTTGAAAATGAAGTAAAAGAAGCTTCTAAGGCAGCTAAGACAGAACCGGCACAGCTTGTTAAGAAGATACATTCAATGAACGATGAGCTTAAGGCACTTAGTAGTGAAAATGAAAAGCTTAAGGCAGAGCTTGCTAACAATGCACTTGGAGATACAACTGCTGATGTTGTTGAAGTTAAGGGTGTTAAGCTTTTAGCTACTAAGGTTGACAATGTAGATATGAATGAACTTCGTAATCTTGGTGATAAGCTTAAAGAACAGATTGGCTCAGGCGTTGTGCTTATTGTAAGCGCACAAGGCAGCGACAAGGTTAATATGATTGCTATGGCAACAGATGACGCAGTAGCTAAGGGAGCACATGCAGGTAATCTTATCAAAGCTGTTGCTTCAATTGTTGGCGGTGGCGGTGGTGGTCGTCCTAATATGGCTCAGGCTGGTGGAAAGAACCCAGCAGGCATTGACGAATTATTAAAGAAGACACCAGAAGTATTAGAAGGACAGATTAAGTAAAAGCTAAAAAATATACTTTGCAAATTTTTAAGGTTATCGTGACATTTGTTAATGTGTCGTGTAAGTGAGAATTTAGGCTAAGTATTCACATAAATAAAAATTTGCAAAAAAATGAATTTTTTAGTTGACGAAAATTAATATTGTGTTATAATACTAGTTGTGCAATTAATTAATACCCTATATATGTATTGTTGAGTTGAGCACAATTTGCAACAGAAGGGTGGTCAGGGAAGATATGTCAAATGTCATCGTTAAAGAAAAC
>URYE01000044.1 GCA_900551945.1 uncultured Eubacterium sp.
AAGTTGTTGGAAAATGGAAGTATTAACTTATTTCCATTCAGTCTTACAAAACCGATAACAAGTGTCGCATATCCATCTTTGGGAAGATAGTGTGGCAGTTTGCAGTCCCTAAAAGCATATTTACCCTGCTTGGTAAGTTTAAGCAAACCAAAAAATGATTTGAAAGAACCATCAACTTCTTTTAATATCTGCTGTGCCATATTAGAATTAAGTGCTTTGTAATTAGGACTATTCTTTAAAAGAGTGTAATTCTTCTCGTATTTAAGAAACTCACCTTCCGTAAAGTAATACTGGCGCACATTATAGATTGCCTCATTGGCAAGGTTTTTAGCGGTATGACACAGTTCTTTAATGGTGAGATAATCTTCCTTGGACAAATGCTTTACCTGTTGTTTAATAGTAAGATACATACAGTTTTTCTCCTTTCGCAAACTCGAAGTTTGAACTTCTGTATGTATATTATGCCATATATTTTACCAAAATACCATATTTTCGGTAAATATATATTCTATATCTGACGCCATTCATCCCACGGTCTAAAGACCATGGGTTTTCTGGCTGAAAAAATATAAAAATTAGCGTTAAAACACTTAATTTTACAAATTAATTATTACAATATGTTTATTTAAAAGCGCATATTTCATTTTCAATCTAATAAATAACTTTTTATAACAATCCCTATTAATATACTTTTACCTTGATTTGTCAATATCAATTTTTATCCAAATTCTGGATAAAATGCTTTATTCTCTTTATACCCTCTTTAAGATTTTCAATCGAATAAGCATAAGAAATTCTTACAAAGCCCTCACCCGATGCTCCAAATGCTGTTCCTGGTACTACTGCAAGCTTTTCTTCTCTTAAGAGCCTATTGGCAAACTCATCTGATGTCATACCAAACTTCTTGATTGATGGGAATATGTAAAATGCACCAAATGGCTCAAAACAGTCCATTCCCATTTCATTAAGCTCGTTAAGAAGAAATCTTCTTCTCTGGTCATAAGCATCTACCATTTTGTTAACTTCATTATCACAGCTTCTTAATGCTTCAACTGCTGCAAACTGACTATTTGTAGGTGCACACATAATTGCAAACTGATGTAGTTTTGTCATTTCCTTTATAATATTAGCAGGCCCACAAGCATAGCCTAATCTCCAGCCCGTCATTGCAAATGTCTTTGAGAAACCATTTATTACAATAGTTCGCTCTTTCATTCCGTCAAATTCTGCAATCGAGCAATGCTTTGTTCCATAAGTAAGTGCCGCATATATTTCATCTGAAATTACAAAAATATCCTTTTCAATAATAATAGGTACTATTTGCGCAAGTTCTTCTCTTGTCATTATTGCACCTGTTGGATTATTTGGAAATGGCATTACAAGCACTTTAGTCTTATCTGTTATTGCACTAAGCAAATCTTCTTTTGTGAGCTTAAAATCATTTTCTTCTTTAAGCTCAAGCGCAACAGGAACTGCGTCAGCCATTACTGCACATGGAAGATACGATACATAACTTGGCTGTGGTATTATAACTTCATCACCCGGATTAATCATACAACGAAGCGCAACGTCAATAGCCTCACTTCCACCAACTGTTACAAGCACTTCATGCACTGGGTCATATTCTAAATTGTACTGTCTTTGCATATAAGCTGTAATTTCATTTCTTAACTCCTTAAGACCTGCGTTAGAAGTGTAAAATGTTCTTCCTTTTTCAAGGGCATATATGCCTTCTTCCCTTACTGGCCATGGTGTGTCAAAGTCTGGTTCTCCAACACCTAATGATATAGCGTCCGGCATCTCACTTACTATATCAAAGAACTTTCTTATTCCAGATGGCTCTATGTTAAGGATTTTGTCTGAAAGTGGATTTCTCATGGTGTCACCAACATTCTTTCGTCTTTTTGTTCTGCATCAAGGACTCTGCCGTAATCCTTATATTTTTTAAGTACAAAATGTGTTGATGTACTAAGCACAGCATCAAGTGGTGCAAGCTTATTTGCAACAAACTGTGCTACTGATTTCATAGTCTTACCTTCGATTATTACAGTAAAGTCAAACCCACCAGACATAAGATATACTGATGTTATCTCATCATACTTATAAATTCTTTCAGCTATACTGTCAAAACCTAAACCTCTTTGTGGTGTAACCTTAACTTCAATTAAAGCTGTTACTTTTTCTTCACTTGTCTTATCCCAGTTGATAAGTGTATTGTATCCGCAGATAATATGCTCTTTTTCCATTTCTGCGATTTCATTTGCTATAACAGCTTCTTCAATACCTAGTCTTATTGACAATTCATGCAAGTCAATTCGGCTGTTATTTTCTAAAATATCAAGAATTTTCTCTCTCACTTTTCAATCCTCCTAAAAATCTATATACTTCATCTCTTTGCGGTGTATCAAGATATCTCTTTTCATCTTGATTATTGAGTATTCTGTCATTACCGTCTGTAGCTCTCCCTATAATCGTAGCAGGTACACCTATTTGTGCAAGCTCTTTTACAAGTCTATCTCCATCATCAGTTGCCATAAGCAATGCTCCGCTTGACTCTAACTTATACGGGTTGACATCGAACATTTCACAAATTTCTATTATCTCTTGCTTTACAGGAATTTTTCTAAAGTCAATCTCAAGCCCTGTATTAGCGGCTTCTGCCATATCCCACAACGCACCAAATATACCACCTTCTGCTACATCGTGCATAGCTGTTACATTGCACTCTATAGCTTTAATAGCTTCGGCTTTAACAGTCATATCTAAAATATCACCATACGCCTTATCAACAACATCTTCAACATATCTTTGCAATATTTCTTCTTTTTTGTTGTTAATTATGGCTCTAATACCGCCTATTCCAATCCATTTAGACATTACAATATACTGTCCTGCTTTCATGTTCTTAGCAGTAATTGGCTGCTCTTGTTGTGATACACCGATACCTGTTACAGTTACAACTGGTGCTTTTATCATATCATTTATTTGCGTATGACCACCTGATATCTGCATATCAAGTTCACTACACTGCTGATTTAATGACCTTATTTCCTCTTTGAGATTGTATTCGTTAAAATTTCTTGGCATTATTACACTTGTATGTGCCGCTAGAGGAATACCGCCACAGGCGTAAATATTATTAGCTACCCTATACACTGGAAATATTCCACAGGCTTCACTACAAAGTATACATTTATCATTATTTTCTAAGTCTATTACTCCACAATCAATTCCAATCGCTGGCTTTTGCACTCTTTTATTCTTACTCTTTATCAGCTTTAGTACTGACCTATTAAGTATAGAATTAGATATTTTTCCAGGGTTCATAAAATTTTATACCTTTCTTTAATAAAGTCTTTACTTGCCTATTATCAATAATTAGTATATTATTAAAGAAATACGGATACTACCATTGGAACTACCATTGCTAATATAAGCAGGATAATTATTACTGAAGATAGTATTTTCTTTGTTTTTTTATTATTCATATTAATCATTGCATTTTTCCTTTCTGATATGTATCCTTTAATCTTTTATATGTTAAGGAAACTAATTTATGAAACTTTTATTGCCTTATTTTATAATATTAATTGTTGTTATTCAACTGAAACTTCGTAAAAGTACGAAAAATAATAAAGAGCGAATGTCTAAATTCTGGGAAAAAGAACTCAGTGCTAACTCAGTGCGCAAAAAAGACATCTCTAATCTTAATTATATCACTATTCCCGACTCACTTCCAACTATTAATATCAACGATACTAAAATTTTAAAAGATTATGAAACTATTAATAAACTAAAAGAACGTAAAATCCTTAATTTATCTGGAATGAGTAATACTAATATTAAACTTGAATATGGTGTTGGTAATCTAGCCTTTCTTAGTGAATGTGATGATAACTTCGTTCTTCTTGTAAGAACACTTGATGAATTAGGACATCTTCTTTTTTCACAAGGATATGAAACACAAGGGTGTGAAATATTTGAATATGCTGTATATATTGGTTCTGATATAAAAGCTACATATACAGCTCTTGCTGATTATTATAATAAGAATAATAATAAAAATGGTATTGATAAACTACTTCTTAATGCTAGTAGTATACAGACTTCAGCTAAGGATAGGATTGTAGAATATATTAATAGTGTAATGTAGTGGCAAAGAAAAAGTGGCTGTCGCATTAACGAAAATTCATACAAAATATAGGCTTATTTTCTGATTAAACATTTATATTTTGTATAAAACTTTCTTAGTGCAACAGCCACTTTTTATCTTAATTTTAATATTACAATCTAAAATCTTATTAATGATATTTATATGGCATTTTACCATATTCTGATATTATACCGTCAATAAGCTTAGAGGCTCTGCTTTTTGTAAGCTGGTCAATTGGTTCTTTTAGTTCAAGCTTATAATATGATACAAGACTTAACAAATAATTTTTTTGTGCAATTGTTATTGGCACATCTCTCTTTACAGTATAATTAAGCTTATTTGCCTTTTCAAAAATATCGTCATCTGGCTTTATATCATATAACTTCTCATAAAGACATTTTGCACTGACAGCATCATCATAAGCTCGGTGCGAACTGCCTGCGTCAATATGAAAATGTTCACATAAATACTCAAGATTTCTATGCTCAACATCTGGCAGCAGTCTTCTTGCAATCTTTAACGTGTCAATTCCATCTTTTTCAAATGTCAATTTGTTATTAACAGCAGACTTTTTCAAAAAGCTATAGTCAAATATAACATTATGACCAAGTATTGGTAATTCGCCAATAAAATCAATTATTTCTTGAATAATATCATTAATTACAGGGGCATTTTCTACCATACTGTCATTAATTCCAGTTAGCTGTGTTATTCTATCATCAATAGGTCGCTGTGGGTTAATAAGCTGTTGATACTTACCTGTAATAACACCATTTTCTACTTTTGCCATGCCAATCTCAATAATCTTGTCATTTGCTGGATTAAGCCCCGTAGTTTCTATATCTAATGCAATATAATTATTAATCATTTATTTTACCCCTACTTGTCTGTTCTATCACTTGACCTGCATATTCCATTAAGAAAACACTCACTACACTTAGGTGACCTAGCCGTACATATCTGTCTTCCAAATGTTATTATCTGTATATTGTATACAATCCAGTGGTCTTTAGGTAACACTTTCATTAAATCACATTCAACTTTATCGGGGTCAGTTTCGTTAGTAAAGCCCAACCTTTTCGATATTCTTTTAACATGTGTATCGACAACAATACTAGGCTCATGGTAAATATTGCCTCGTATAACATTAGCTGTCTTTCTGCCAACTCCCGGAAGCTCTATTAATTGTTCAAGCTTTGATGGTACTACATCATTATATTTTTCATGCACAAGCTTAGCGGTGTTAATAATATTTTTTGACTTACTGTGATAAAATCCTATCGAATGTATATCCTTTTCTAACTCCTTAATATCTGCATTTGCAAAACTTTCGGTGTTAGGATATTTTACGAATAAATCCTTTGTTACAATATTAACTCGCTCATCTGTACACTGAGCAGATAGCATGGTTGCCACTAGAAGCTCCCATGCTGTTGTATAATTAAGACTACATCTGTATTCTGTTGTATATGTCTTATCTAATAATTCAATTATCTGTGCTGTTCTTTTCGTCATATCTGTATCGTTTCCCTAATATATTTCCTAATGTGGATAAGTATATTATATCATCTTCTCCCCACTGTCGCCTATGTAATTTTCTGTTAAATGTAATAATTCTATGTCGGCAGATATCTTGCTTTACGTCAACGTGTATAGATTGACTTATTCCATTATCAACAAGCGACTTATAAAGCATAGGAGCTTTTCTTTCGTAAAAATTAGCATTATCTATAACCATCAAGTTATCTTCTCTAAAATTAGCAAAATAACTATCATGGTACATATATTCTCCATCATGTTCAAATGATATATCATTTCCATAAAAAACATACTTCCTATAACGACCACCATTAATATCATACATATATATACTTGAAAGTCCAAATGTCAATGCTATTTTTTCAGCTACATTTTTAGTGCGTTCAGTTCTATTAATACAATAACTGTCTATAATATCATTAACAACTAGATTTTTCCTATACTTATAATAAGACTCAACTGTATCCTTTGCTTTATCAGTTCCCTTTACATAATTACCATGTACATCTTCTTCATAAATGATATATCTATTTCTTCCTTTTTCTTTCGCAAGATATAACATTTTATCTGCCAGATTAAAAAGTGAGTCATAATCCTTTGCGTCATTAGGATAAGTAGCTGAACCTATTGAGCAAGTAATGTCTGGTTTATCATCGTCATTGGCATACATCCATTCTACATTACTTCTTATTGTCCTTAACACACTTCTTATTGATGAAACGGTATTCAAGTTCTCCATAATGATAAACATCTCATCTCCACCAATTCTTCCGGAAATACCCTTTCCTTCAACTGCATTTTTGACAATACTAGCTACATTGCTAATAACTTCATCACCAAACATATGACCATAGCCATCATTTACAAGCTTGAAATCATCTATGTCAATAACAGCAATAGTAACCGGATAATCTGGCTGTGACTCAATAAGCTTTCTAGCATAATTAGTAATTGCTCTTTTATTAAGTAAATCTGTTCCTGCATCTTTTATTTCTTGAACATAAGATATTCCCTTATTTGACGTATTATTCACTGGATTAACAACAGACATAGTTGCAATTACTTGCTTATGCTGCATATCATTTACCGTCTTACCTTTTACTAGACACCATTGTTTCTTATCCTTATGGTCAAAAAATCGCATTTTAAGCTCTCTTTTAAAGGACATAGTACCATTTTTAAAATCGTCACACATATCTTTAAATATAGGAATACACTTTTCGTCAATATCACCATTTTTCAACTTACTCTCACGCCACTCGGCAAGTGTACCATTATAAAAATTAATCTGTTCATGGCTGCCTAACATAAATATCTTAAGCTCATCAGTTTCGATATCGTATGAAATCATAAGATACTCCATAAGGCTAAAATACTCGGTTATGGTATCATTATCATCTATAAGATTATCAATTGTATCTTCAAATTCTGACACATCTTGCAATTCCATACTTATTAGATGGTATTTTTCTTTTTTTAGTGTTACAAGCATCCACCTATATTGACCATCATTTCTAACCATTCTTATTGTAATAATATTAATTTTTTCTCTTTCAAGTTCCTTAATTGCATCTTCAATTCTTTGAACATCTGCTGGATAAATAGAACGTGCTAATGAATATATTGCATTTTCCCCAATAAACGCAAAGAAATTCTTATCACCATTCTTAACCATCAAATCTTCATCAATAACTGCTCTGCACTTGGTAAACTTCTCGTCCTTTACCATAAAAATCTCCTTGCTACATCTTGTGTTTCTAAATAATATTAAGTTTATATCAGTGTTTTGTTTTTAGTCAAGCTTTATATTGTAATGATTGATATTTTTTTATCAATCTATATTTAAACTTTATCTTATAAACAGTTCAGTTATTTTTAGTATAATATTATTTCTGTTAATTTACAAGTCACAGTTTTTTTCTAGTACCTGAATATAATTAATAATTTTGACTTTGCATAAAAATAGACCATCTAAAAGCTAGATTTTATTTCTAACTTTTAAATGGTCTTGTTTTATTTTTATTGCATTAAAAAAAGCGGGTGATGGGAATCGAACCCACGTATCTAGCTTGGAAGGCTAGTGTTCTACCATTGAACTACACCCGCAGAAGTTATAATATTTTACCTGTTCACAAAGCTAATCTCGTGAACAAATAAAATAATAACATATACAAATATTTCTGTCAACCTATAAATGACATTTTTAATTCTTTTCTTTATAGTTGAATTTTATTTTTTCCATTTTTTCAATAATAGAAGACTTAATTGTATCACTTAAATATACTTGATTTAATTTCTTTTTTGCATATGCCAAATATGTATCTTTTTAAACAAACTCCCCAGCTATTGGCACAAGTTCTTCCATTGAATGAACAATTTGATTTGTATTTAAAATTCGTATATTAAAAGGTTCTTCTCCAAAATTCATCAAATGATGTAAATTTACGGTGCGGTCTTCACTTTCTGCAATCTTTAGCAACCACTTAGCACAATTATCACCGCAAGTTGATACATTAAATACCATATCCGTATTAAATTTTACAAGAATTAATGTCTTAACTCCACCTGACAAATTAACTGGTGGTATCTTTCCTAAAATAGGACTATCTATTACACCACTGTCAAGAACTGTTGATTTATCCACATCTTGTATCATGTCTCCGTAAAAAATATTAAGCATAGAATTGCCTCCTAAATATCATTAATATTATTATACAAATTATAAGACTTATAAACCACATCTTTATATATTTAATTTTTTAATATAAATATTAAAAATATTTTCTATGAGTTTTTTAAGTTATTGCTACATTTATCAACATCTTTTACAAGCATAGAGTTTGTATTATTGTCCGTATAAATACAAAAAGAGTTCAATTCTTTTTAAAGAATTGAACCCTTACCATAGTGCCTAGAACCGGAATCGAACCAGTGACACGAGGATTTTCAGTCCTCTGCTCTACCGACTGAGCTATCTAGGCAGAAATCTAAGAATTTTCTAAGATTTCTTAAATATATTGTTTACACTTAGACGTTCACTGTCGTGAACACAAGATACAGTTTATCATAATAATCAAATGTCGTCAATACCTATTATTAATTATATAATATATATATCACTAATATCTAGCAATATCAAATACATTATTAATTTTTATTTGATATTGCTAAAATAATTCTATTCTTGCTTATCATGCATATACTTTTCATACATATCTGGTCTAAACTTTTTCGTTCTTTCAAGTGACTTTTGATATCTCCACTCATCAACCTTGCCATGATTACCCGATAAAAGCACATCTGGTACTCTCATTCCATTAAATTCAACAGGTCTTGTATACTGTGGATACTCTAAAAGTCCATTTTCAAAACTCTCTGTTTCTGCTGACTCAGAGTTATTAAGCACACCCGGAACTAATCTTGATATAGTGTCTATAACCACCATAGCAGGCAGTTCTCCACCAGTAAGCACATAGTCACCAATTGATACATAATCTGTAACAATAGTTTCCAAAGCTCTCTCATCTATTCCTTCATAATGACCACAGAGTAGAACAAGGTCTTCTTCCTTTGAAAACTCATGCGCCATCTGCTGTGTAAAAGTATGCCCTTGAGGAGTCATATATACAACTCTTGGCCTATGTCCTGCTTTTTTAACAATACTATCAAAGGCAGAGCATACAGGCTCAGCCTGCATAACCATTCCTGCTCCGCCACCGTATGGATAGTCGTCAACTTTATTATGCTTATTCGTTGAAAAATCTCTTATATCAACAGCTTCAACCGACATAAGACCATTTTCAATTGCTCTGCCTGTAATACTTGTATTAAGTCCATTTAGTATCATATCAGGAAATAACGTCATTACATAAAAATTCATTACTTAACTACTCCTGCTATACTATTTAAAAGAAATGGATAATATTCATTATAAATATTACTTCCATTACCTGTATACTGTGGGTTCATATATCCTGTGTTATCCTTAAAGGCTGTTGCTACATCAATATATGTCACACTATTTGGTTGACAAGCTGACATAACAATATTATTAACCTCATCAATAACTGACTGTTTAGCATTAACATTTGCCTTTGCTTCAAATGCTTGTGTAATTGGAAGAAGTGACAATACATATACATTAGTTGTTGGACTTGCTGTCTTTATCTGTGTTGCTATCCACATAATATTTTCAGCTATTGTCTGTGCGCTTCTTGTTCCATAATTAACATCATTAAGTCCAACCATTATAAATACCTTAGCTGGCTTTAAATTTACTGCTGTTTCTATATATCTATCAGCCTTATCTGTTGTATTATTACCATCTGCCATTACTTGTGGTGTATCAATATATTTATAGTATGCAATACCGTCCATAATTGAGTCACCTATAAATATCGAACCATTATAATACTCTCTCGATGTGTACTCCTGTGCTACAGCTGGACCTACAATTGAAAGCGGAGAAAAGCCCATATTAGGTGAAAGTGTTGTTTCTTGTATTGTCGACTGTGTTGTCTGTTGTGTAGTAGTGTTATTGTTATTTTGTGCATTGTCTGTAGCTTGTGTTGTTTGATTATTTTGGTTATTCTGATTATCACTACTTTGTGTTACATTTTGTGCTACTGTTGTCTGTGTTGTATTATTAGCCACTGTTTCTGTAGTAGCTGACCTGTTTTCTCCTGCATCAGATTTTGTTGATGTTATTGTCTTATAACCTGCTATACAAATAACAACTGCTGCTGCCGCACCAACACATATAAAGCATAAATTCTTATACTTATTCCACATACGCATCTTTCGGTTAAGCTTTATTCCATTTCTGCTTTCAAGCTTTTTACTCTTAGATACATTAAAATCACTATAATCATTTTTTGAAGTTTCAAATTCTTCATTATTATTTATACTATCTAATTCTTTATCAGCTTCAATATTTTTGCCTATATTAACACTTCCATTAGACTTATTATTAGAAGTGCCATTTGTCTTTTCAATGTTATTTTTATTATTACCCATTATATTAAATCCAGCCTTTCTGGTTAATCATGCGTTTATATTTTACCACTTTAACTTACGAAGAACAACTGCTGATGTCTTTCGCATACCAATCTCAAGACAACCACCCGGAAGTGAATATCCAAGTCTTTCAGTACTAAAGCCACCGTCAAATGTAACCATTACCTGTTCAACATCGTCTTTATCTGTAAGTCCTATCTCCCATGCTCTTATCTTAACTCTTCTTTCTTCTTCAGAATTATTTACAATTACAATAATAGCATCATCTTTAGTAAATCTGCCATACGCAATCAAATTATATTCTGCAGCAAGACTCTTATATGAGCCATACATAAGTGCTGGGCTGTCTTTGTGTACTTTAATCATTGCCTTATGAAATGCAATAAGCTCATTATCTTCATTGCCCCATGGATAAGTTCTTCTATTATCTGGGTCTGTCCAACCACATACACCGGCTTCATCGCCATAATATATAGTTGGTGCTCCCGGCCATGTCATCTGTATTACTACAGCTTCCATAAACACATACTTATTAACATTCATATTAGCGGCTTCTGCCCCTGCATATGCCACTCTACCTACTGTTCTGTTAGTTCTAGTAAGAAATCTTGAATGGTCGTGGTTAGACAATTCATTCATAGATATAGCATAAGCCTGTCCGCCCATTCTTGACATATTGTGGTGCATCGCACCAAAAAAATTATTTGCATTGCCAAGCATATCTTGTCTAAATTCATCACTATGCTTTTGCATACCTGTAAGAAACCATGTTACAGGCTCCATAAATGCGTCATAATTCATAATAGTATCCCATTCACCGCCATGAAGCCAGTTATATGAGTCACCGTAATTCTCCGCAAGAATAATTGCTTCTGGATTAGCTTCTTTAACCACATCTCTAAATCTTCTCCAAAAATAGTGATTATATTCTTCACTATGCCCTAAATCAGTCGCAACGTCAAGACGCCAGCCATCTACGTTATAAGGCGCAGAAACCCATTTTTTACCAATTCCTAATATATACTCTTCTAGTGCCTTTGAATCCTCGTAATTAAGCTTAGGAAGTGTATCATGCCCCCACCAGCCGTCATAAGAGCTGTTGTCTGGCCACTGGTCACTATAAAACTTAAAAAAGTCGTGATATGGACTGCTATATGTTTCATAAGCTCCAGCTGCATAATCTTCTTTACTTGAGCTATAAATGTGTTCTCTATCAAGCCATTTGTTAAATGAACCACAGTGATTAAACACACCATCAATTATAACTTTCATTCCCTTTGAATGAATATATTGTACAAGGTCTGCAAAATATTTATTACTAGCTTCAAGATTAGCTTTATTTGTAACTCTATCTTTGTACCTTGTAGCATTAACATTATTATTATCGCCCGGTGCTAGAAGCTCTCCCTCATCAGATACTATAACACCAATATGTGGGTCAATATAATCATAATCTTGTATATCATATTTATGGTTAGATGGTGATACAAATATAGGATTAAGGTATATTACATCAACACCTAAATCACTAAGATAACCTATCTTATCCCATACTCCCTTTAAATCTCCACCATAAAACTCTCTTATTCCCATTGTGGCAGGATATTTATTCCAATCCTTAACTTGATTAACATGTTCGCCTATATAGCTATATTCGTCATCTAATACTGTATTAGACTTATCTCCATTACAGAAACGGTCAACAAATATTTGATACATAACTGCACCCTTTGCCCACTGTGGAGTACAAAATCCCGGTATGATTTCAAAATTATAATAAGGATTAAGTTCTTGTGTTGCCCCTATCTGATTATAATAACACGTTGCATTGCCAGACCTTACTTTATAATAATAATATATCTTATTCTCATCAACAGTTATCTTGGCTTCATAATAGTCGAATTTGTAATCACTTTCTACTTTTGTCATTATGTGTTCAACATTATTAATATATACATAAGCATTATCTACATTATATCTTCCCGTTCTTAATCTAAGCGTAACCTCGTCATTTGGCTTTGGTTCACATGGACTTCTGTAGCTTTCTGTTGCGTCACTAAATAATGCCCTTGTATTCAAAATGGGTCTTACATTACACATATAAATTAATTTTTTCTCATCATCTGCAAGGCTTTCAACCATTTTAACTATCTTCATAACCAATCTTCCTTTTTTCCCAAATATATACTATATTATAACGAAAACGAACTCAATTCAACCATGATTTATTAACTTTTTAACAATATTAAATAAATTCTCTTGAATATAGTAAAAAGGACAGCCGGGGAAGGCTGTCCTTTTCGGAGAAGGTATTTCACTTATTATGGGGTGTAGCAAAAAATATATAATGTATTGGGGGGTTTTTACATTGATTATAATAACATTTTGCCCATAATAAGTGTTACCAAACATCACTAAATTTCAAAAATATTTTTGTATATTTTGCACAATACATTCTTTGTATTCAGTATACAATCGCAACATAATCCTATTTAATTATAACTTAGTGCTACATACTTTCTATCATTATTAAAAGTACATTTTGAATCAATCTTGACACTAACTATTAACTACTATTCATAGCAAGCTATTAAAGTTCTAACCGTTAATATTTTACAGTAATCATATATCATCTTCCGACTTTTGATATACCATCTTTTTAGCAGAGCAGCTAAACAACTTTTACACTTCAACTGTATCTGTATCATTTTTTTCTTCAAAAAGAGCTTCAAATTCTTCTCTTGTAATCTTTTCTTTTTCAAGAAGAAGATTAGCACTTTTTTCAAGGATGTCCATATTATCTGTTATTATCTTTCTTGCCTTTTCATAACAATCATCAATAATACTCTTAACTTCCATATCTATCTGACCAGCAACATCTTCGCCATAAGGTCTTGAGTGAGCTAAATCTCTTCCGATAAATACTTCATCGTTACTATCATCGTAATTAATAAGACCAAGCTTTGAAGAAAAACCATACTTTGTAACCATAGCTCTTGCTGTTTCTGTTGCCTGCTTAATATCTTGTGAAGCACCTGTTGTAATATCATCAAATATAAGTTCTTCTGCTATACGGCCACCAAGACTTACGATGATATTTTGAAGCATTTTACCTCTGGTATTAAACATCTCATCTTTTTCAGGAAGTGGCATAGTATATCCTGCTGCCCCCATACCTGTTGGTATTATTGACACTGTATGAACAGGGCCTACATCTGGAAGCACATGGAATAATATAGCATGACCTGACTCGTGATAGGCTGTAATCTTCTTTTCTTTTTCAGATATAATCTTACTCTTCTTTTCAACACCTATTCCAACTTTAACAAAAGCATATTCTACATCTGAATTTGAAATGTATCTTTTCTTAGCCTTTGCTGCATTAATTGCCGCTTCATTGAGAAGATTTTCAAGGTCTGCACCTGTAAAACCGGCTGTTGTTCTTGATAATGAGTCCAAATCAACATCATCGCCTAATGGCTTCTTAGCCGCATGAACATTAAGTATCTCAAGACGACCTTGAACATCTGGCGCACCTACTACAACCTTTCTGTCAAATCTTCCTGGTCTTAATATAGCAGGGTCAAGAATATCAATTCGGTTAGTTGCTGCCATTACGATAATTCCTTCATTTACACCGAAACCGTCCATCTCAACTAACATCTGGTTAAGTGTCTGCTCACGTTCATCGTGACCGCCACCCATACCAGTTCCTCGTCTTCTAGCAACTGCATCTATTTCATCAATAAATACAATACATGGTGCGTTCTTTTTAGCTTCTTCAAATAAATCTCTTACTCTTGAAGCACCTACACCAACAAACATTTCAACGAAGTCTGAACCTGAAATGCTAAAAAATGGAACACCTGCTTCTCCTGCAACAGCTTTTGCAAGAAGTGTCTTACCAGTTCCCGGAGGACCTGTAAGAATAACACCCTTTGGTATTCTAGCACCCAATTCAGTATATTTTACAGGGTTCTTTAAAAAGTCAACAATTTCTTCAAGTTCTTCTTTTTCTTCATGGAGTCCAGCTACATTTTTAAATGTAACTTGTTTTCCCATATCATCTATAAGCTTTGCTCTACTTTTACCAAAATTCATCATTTTAGTACTTGAACCGCCACCTGATTGTCTTGAAGTTAAAAATACTATAAGCCCTATTGTAATTATACACATAAGAAATGGCCATAACATACTTATCCATGTGCTTTGTCTTACAACATCTCTTACTTGATAATCAACATTACTATTGTCAAGAAATGCTTCAACCTCATTAATATCAGATACATTAAGAGTCTTCTCTGACACTCCATCTGTTGTAAACTTTACTGTAAGCACACCTGTTGGCACTTCTGAATTTTGTTTAATAATTACACTTGATACATTTCCCTTTTCAACATCATTTTTAAAGTTCTTATAAGTATAACTTGATGTTGTAGAGGACGTTCTGGCAAATACCATATAAAATATTGCTATAACTGCTAGTAATATAACATAAACACCAAAACCGCCAAATCTGCTTTTGTTACTATTCATCTTCGCCTGCTACTAAAAATAGCTTTTCCTTTCCTAGATTTTATAAATTAATTTAAAGGTTTAGCACACCAATATATGGAAGATTTCTATATCTTTGGTCAAAATCTAAACCAAAACCTATAACAAACTTATCTGGAATTGTAAAACCATTATATTCTACGTCCATCTCAACTTCTCTTCTATCCGGCTTACTAAGTAATGTGCATATCTTAAGTGATTTAGGATTTCTTGCCTGCAACATAGGTACAAGTCTTGAAAGAGTATTTCCTGAATCAATAATATCTTCAACTATAATTACATTTTCACCTTCAATACTTTCATCAAGGTCTTTTTTTATCTTAACCTCACCACTTGATTTTGTACCACTTCCATAACTTGAAACCTGCATAAAATCAAGCATTACTGGAACTGTTATTCTCTTTGCAAGTTCACAAGTAAAGAATATGCTGCCCTTTAATATACATATAAGCTTAACATAACTGCCTTCGTAATCTTTACTTATTTGCTCTGCAAGTTCACATACTCTCTTTTGTAAGTCTTCTTCTGGTATCATTACACTGATATCGTGCTTTTCCATAACTTTTTCGTTCATTAATGCCACCTTTATCCTTTCATTGTTTATTTAACATTACAGGAAAAATGTATTGAGGCTTTTATAATACAGCCTAAATTACTATCTATCCTTGCTGTTTCACTTCGTCTTACTGCACATATCCACAAAACTTCTGAACCTGTTGCACATAGCAATATGTTATCTCTATCTGTTGAAGGGATTTTCCTGTCAATAAGCTCTTTTTTTAACTTCTTTTTTGTTCCATCTAAATTAACTATAATATAGTCACTAGCTTGTCTTTTTCTTATCACAATATCTTGATTTAATTTATTGCAATCAAAGTAAATAGTATAACTATTATTTTGTGTTTTTTCAAGTGCTAATACCCTCTCAAATGTAATTTTCTCAATAAAAGCCTTTTCTTTGTTAGGAATATAACATTCTTCATTAATAACTGCTTCTATCTGTTCTCCAATATTTAGAGCTTTTAACTTAGAATTTTCAATACTTATAGTAATATCATTATCATTTTCAGATATATCTTGTTGCACCTTCTTATACATGATTATCTTATCATAGCTTCTCTTAGCAATAATATTATACGGCATATCAACCATTTTACCACTCTGCATATTAACAAGGTCAACTACTGATAGAATATGCGTCTTATACACATCTTTTAAATGCCCTGCAAGCTCCCCCATCACACGCCTTATAACATACTTAAGCAATAATGGCTCTATATCTTTACTAATATCAATATCTGCCCTTATTATATTGCCCTCATCATCATACTTTAATGTAACCTTTTTATCATAAATTACATTTGCCATTTTTGTAATAAATGTATCTGCCTCTGATATATCTTGCGCCACCGCACATATATGCTTTGGCGCTAGTTCATTAATATTGTTTTGTACAAATGGAATAAGTGTATTTCGTATTTTATTTCTTGTATATTCGTTATCAAGGTTAGTACTATCTGTTATAAAACCTTCTCCACATTCTGTTAAAAATGCTTCAATTTCTCGTCTTTCTACACAAATGAGTGGTCTTATAACATTATCTCTTACAGGCTTGATTCCTGCAAGCCCTGTAAGACTGCTGCCTCGAAACATATTCATAAGTACAGTTTCAGCCTGGTCATTAATATGATGCGCAACAGCAATTCTTGTAGTATCATAGCCATATTGTGCAGCAATGGTATTAAATATTTCATACCTAGCTATACGCCCTGCCTCCTCCTCAGATAATTTTCTTTCTTTGGCTAACTTTGGAACATCTACACTTACTGCTTTAAAGTTCACATTATATTTTTCACAAAGAGCTTTTGCAAATTCTTCATCTCTTTTTGCTTCACTTCCCCTTATTCCATGATTAACATGAACTCCCGTAATTTTTATATTGTACTTGCCCATTCTTATTACATGAATAAGCACTATAAGCAAACATACTGAGTCTGCTCCACCTGAAATACCAACAACTACATTTTTGCAGATGTCAAACATCTTATTGTCTTTTATAAATTTATATACTTTTTCTATCATAAGAATAATTATATTATCATTTTTTACTTGTGTCAAACAGTCCTATAACCATAACGGTGCAATCATCTGATGGAGTATTGTTGTTACATTTCAATGAATTGTGAAGAATTGCTTTAGCCATAGCATTTGGCTCTTTTAATTTTATAGAATTAATAATGTCAACCATCTGTTCTTCTTTGTTGACACACGGAAGATTGTCAAGAATACCATCACTTATCATAACAACATAATCGCCATCATATAACTTCTTAGTAGTACAATCGTAGTCAACTTTTTCAAGCACTCCTATTGGAAGTGTCGTTGACTTTATAATCTCAACACAAGACTCTCTTTTTATAAATGTTGATACAGCCCCTAGTTTAATACAGTGCATATACGCTGTTTGACAGTCTATAATACTCATATCTACTGTAACAGGATTGCCCATACCACCCCCTGCAATGTAAGCAGAATTTACAAGCTCTAATGCCGCTTTTTCATTAAAGCCTGCTTCGATACAATTTTCAATAAGTTCAATAACCATACGGCTTTCTACAAAAGCTCGCTTGCCAACTCCCATACCATCAGCAATTGCGGCAATTACTTTTCCACAGTCTAAATGTGACATAAGAAAATTATCACCATTAAAATGGTCTTTTCCCTTATTCATTCTTGATATTCCTGATAGTATTCTAAACCTATCTTCTTCTAAAAATACATATTGATGAAATTCCTCATTAATAATCATTCTATTCATGTTGTCGCTATAATATATACTTCCTGTGCAGTCTGATATAGTTCTTAATAGCCTTCTTAATGTTACACAACCTTTTCCAATTGTTCTTGCCATTAAGATTATCTGATATTTACCGTTGTTCCTTTTGATAAATTCAATATTTTTTATTCTTATGCCATTAATAATACATCTTGCCTTAAGTTCTTTTACAAAGCCCTTATCCGCCTTTTTTACACATACTCTCATATTGGCCGATTGAATTGTCATACATTCTTCCAATACATCAGCAACTAAAAAAAGCTGTCTGGAAATACCTGACTTTTCAGAAGCACTGTTATACGCCTCACCTAGCCTTCTGAATGTCTTGGCTGTTTCCTCCAGCTTTGTAACTGAATATGTAGTAACATAATCCTGCACATTATCACTCATACTGACTCCATTTCTGCCATAAGATATGCAAATACTTGTTTTATGCAATTTATTCGCACCTATCAGTATAAAACATGTTTTGTAAAAAAAATGTCACTCTATGCAATTATAATAATTTACTTATTTTCTGGTCTAAATACAAGTTCATCCGGATATATAAGTCCAAACTTGTCCTTTGCCATATCCTCAACAAATTTCTTTGTTTGTATGTACTTTTTGTATTCTTCAAGGTCTTTAGTTCTTTGTTGCTGTTCCTCCAATTGTGCTTGAAGGTCGGCTTTTGTCTGTTCGTTTATGTCATATTGATTTTGAAGTGATGCTTTATTTATGTACATTACAACTCCAATTACTATTACAAGTAAAAATGCAAGCACCAACCCCATAATTGCAGAACGTCTTTGTCTTTTTAGACGCATTGCGTGTTCTCTTCTTGTTTCATATTTCATAAAATATCTTCCTTTTTTTTAACTGACCTATGTGATTTTAATTTTGTTGAAAAATACTTAACTTTTATTATAATAAATCTTATAAGTGTTTTCAATGGCTTTAATACAAGTTGTAATATAAATGTAGTGTATTTTACAAACAACTTTCCAACGGAATATCTATAAATAAATGCTCCTGCTATAAATCCACCTGTAACAAAACCTCTAATAATACCATTGTTAAGCTCATATATAATACTAAATGCTGTAATCGCAACATTTATCCAATATATAATATCTTCAACAGATATAGTCCATACTCTCTTATGTTTTACAATTCTTCTAAATACCCTAATACAATCATATTCAAAAGCTAACACCATGCCCCAAAAGAGCGATAAAATAAGAGTCATGCCCTCAACACCAATGGATTTATTTATCATTTAAACAATCTTCCCATAAATGTTTCATTTTTCTTAGCAATTCCTTGCGACTGCGAATACACTAAAGACTCAACCTTACCGTCAATATCAAGCTCTCCTTTTTCCACAGAAAGCCTATTCACATGAAGGTCACTCCCTTTTATCGTCATAAGTCCATATTCTGTTTCCAATACAACTTTATTAAGGTCAAAAGAAATAACATCTGTAATTCCAGTAAGCTCCATTCTTTTCCTATCTGTCAAAAACACCCTATGCGACATCTTTTGGTGCATTTTCTCGTCCATGCAAACACCCCCATATAAAAAACACTCTCCGCAAGCTTCTCAAGTTATTGTGACAGTTTTCATACTATTTTCTATATATCACTCCACAATTAATATATGCCGCACCCAATATTTTAATGTATATTCTAAATATATTCAAACATATCTGCCGCTTCTTCTTTTTTGACTGTATCCTTAACTTCTGTAACCCTAACCTTTACAGACTTATTACCAAATTCAATTTCTATAACATCGCCCTTTTTAACGTCAACAGATGCCTTAGCAACCTTGTCATTTATTTTCACACGACCTGCATCACAAGCATCATTTGCAACAGTTCTTCTCTTAATTAATCTTGAAACCTTTAAATACTTATCTAATCTCATAATAAATTCTCCTTGTTTGGTTTTTATAATTTTAGTAAGATTATAGCATAATGAAAAAAGCTGCCGCAATAAAAATCTTCTACAAAATATAGATAATTAAGCATTATTCTATATATTGTGTTGATTTTTTAATGCGACAGCCCTAAATATTAGTATCTTTATAGATACCTGACTGTTATCATATTAACTAATAATTAATTATGCGTTCACAGCATCCTTTAATGCCTTACCAGCCTTGAACTTAGGAGCTTTAGAAGCAGGAATTTGAATTGCTGCACCTGTCTGTGGGTTCTTTCCTGTTCTAGCTGCTCTTTCGCTAACTTCAAAAGTACCAAAACCAACTAACTGGATTTTTCCGCCATTCTTTAATTCTTCGCTAACAACATCGATAAATGCCTTTAATGCCTTTTCGCTATCCTTCTTAGATAATTCTGCCTTTTCAGCCATTGCTGCTACTAATTCTGTCTTATTCATGTAAATTTCTCTCCTCAACAGGTATATTTTTCTATTGGATTTCCCCAACAAATCATTTATAAACTGTTTTACAGCTTTTGTCAATACAAACTGCCATTTTTTAAGTGTTTGTGTGGTTTTTTCTATAATTTTTCACATAAACTATAGATTTTGTACACTTTTTCTTTTCATTTCTATTAGTTCCTTTGAAATTTTTCCAGCACTGTATGCGCTTTCATACTCTTGTAACTTATCTAGCTTTTCTTTTTTCTTGACAGCTTTCCAGATACTAAGACCTTCTTCTATATCCAGTTTTTTAACTTCTTCCTGCGTAAACACATTTGGGTGTCTTCTTACAAGCTTTTTACCTAATTCATCTATTACATCATTAAGAGTAAACTCATCTTTCTCCTTTGCAATTTCAGAATACATAAGCACTTGCAACAAAAGGTCACCTAATTCTTCTTTTAGGTTAATATAATCGTTGTTATCTACAGCTTCAACTACTTCTTGTGCTTCATCTGTAACACATTTTTTCATAGTTTCATAAGTCTGTACGCTATCCCAAGGACAACCATCAGGCTGCCTTAACTTATGAACTATATCTAATACATCTTTAAAATTGTACTTTTCTTTTATAAATTCTTCGTTCATCTGTATACTTTCCGCCTTTTTACATTTTATACAAAAATCCAAAAATTTTATGCCTGCATTTGCTTGCCTATAAAGTCTGCTGCACTTACTACAAGCATTTTCTCAGAATTAGTATACTTTTGTTTTTCATCTTTTGCAAGCATTACTACTGCGCCAAGTGCGTCACCTTCACTTATTATAGGACATAGAGCTTGTGCAAATATTTGTAAATGTATATCTTTATCTTCTACAATATTTATGCCACCCCTTGAGCTGTCATTTGCAACAACGGGAGTTCTTTGTTCTATAAATTCTTCAAGCTCCTTTGTTATTGGTTTTGATATAAGCTCTTTTTTTAAATTTCCCGTTGCTGCAATTATCTGCTCTCTATCAGTAATACAAACTATCTGCCCCGTAGTTGACGCAAGCGAGTCTGCATAATCTTTTGCAAATTCAACCATTTCTCCAACTGGTGAATATTTTTTTAGTACTATTTCACCTGTTTTTTCTGTATATATTTCAAGTGGGTCTGTTTCTCTTATTCTTAATGTTCTTCGTATTTCCTTTGGAATGACAATTCGCCCTAAATCGTCAATACGACGTACTATCCCTGTAGCTTTCATAATATTTCCGTTACTGAAAACTTATAAAAAGTTATAAACTTTTATGTTTCATTCCTATTTCATCGTGTATGCTTTTGTACTAAATAAATTTAGTTACTACTTACAGTTCCTTGTACACTCCATAGGCGTAAATTCCGAACTAACGTATTCGTACACATCTGTATTAACTTTTTCGTGTTTTATACAGATATTTTCATCTCTCCATAATTTTTAAGATTTATCGCTGCTTGATAATCTCTATCAATTACATTTCCACATTCACATCTGTAAATACGGTCTGATA
>URYE01000045.1 GCA_900551945.1 uncultured Eubacterium sp.
CAATTTTTGCATTATTATTTATATTATACAATGAAAGATATTTTTTGGCTATATATTTTTGTAAAAAAAACATTTATTTAATAAAATTAACTAAAATATAGATAAAACTTAATAAAATAAATAATAAAAACAAATGATTAATATTCAAGTAAAATTGTTAAAATTTATAAACATATTATAAATAGGATAAAATTAGTGTTTTTTAGTTGATTTATGGAGATGATATATTTATAATGAAAGAAAGTTTTTAAAATTGCTTTATTAATCTATCTGCTTAAAAGTATAAAGCTAAAATATATGGAATGAGGTAACGTATGGACAATAATTACGGAAATAACAAGCAGAATAATAATAACAATCAGAAAAAACCTAAAAATCTTAATACTATGATTGTTGTTATTGTTGCAGCACTTCTTACATTTGCAGGAATTACAATGCTTAATGGAATGATAAGAAATGCTACTTACAAAGAAATATCATATGATGAATTTATTGACAAAGTCAAGGCAGGAGAAATTGAGGAGGTTCAGTTACAATCTGATAGAATACTTATCAAACCAAAGTCAGAAGGTTCACAAAATACCCTTACAAGTGTAAGTTATACTTACTATACAGGATATGCGGCTGACCAAAATCTTGCACAAACACTTATTGACAATGATGTTAAGTTCTCTGGATATATTCCAAATCAGAGTTCTTCAATAGTTGAATTTATATTTGTATATGTTCTTCCAATTGTACTTATAGTTGGAATGTTTTCATTTGTATACCGTAAGATTTCAAAAGGCGGTGGCATGATGGGCGGTATGGGAGTTGGAAAAAATACTGCCAAAGTATATGTAGAAAAGCAGACAGGTGTAACATTTAAGAATGTTGCAGGACAAGATGAAGCAAAAGAGTCACTTACAGAAATAGTTGATTTCCTTCATAACCCAGATAAATATTCAAGCATTGGTGCAAAGCTTCCAAAGGGTGCGCTTCTTGTAGGCCCTCCTGGAACTGGTAAGACACTTCTTGCAAAGGCTGTTGCTGGTGAAGCAAATGTTCCATTCTTCTCACTTGCAGGTTCAGACTTTGTAGAAATGTTCGTTGGTGTTGGTGCTTCAAGAGTAAGAGATTTGTTTAAGGAAGCACAAAAGCAAGCACCATGTATTATATTTATTGATGAAATTGATGCTATAGGTAAGAGCAGGGACTCAAGATATGGCGGTGGTAACGATGAACGTGAGCAGACACTTAATCAGTTACTTGCAGAGATGGACGGTTTTGATTCATCAAAGGGCTTATTTATATTAGCCGCAACTAACCGACCAGAAGTACTTGATAAGGCACTTTTAAGACCAGGTCGATTTGATAGAAGAATTATAGTTGATAAGCCAGACCTTAAGGGAAGAATTGATACACTTAAAGTACATTCTAAAGACGTATTAATGGATGATACTGTTGATTTGGAAGCAATTGGACTTGCAACAAGTGGTGCAGTTGGTTCTGACCTTGCTAATATGATAAATGAAGCCGCTATTGCCGCTGTAAAAGACGGTAGAAAGGTAGTATCACAAAAGGACCTTTTTGAAGCCGTAGAAGTGGTAATTGCTGGTAAAGAAAAGAAAGATAGAATACTTAGCAGAGAAGAAAAGAGAACAGTTGCATATCACGAAGTTGGTCATGCACTTATTACAGCACTCAAAAAAGACGCAGAGCCAGTTCAAAAAATTACTATTGTTCCACGAACAATGGGCTCATTAGGTTATGTAATGCAAGTGCCAGAAGAAGAAAAGTATCTTATGACTAAAGACGAACTTATGGCAAGACTTGTAACACTTCTTGGTGGTCGTGCCGCAGAAGAAGTAGTATTTGATACAGTAACAACGGGCGCTTCTAACGATATTGAAAAGGCTACTAAGATTGCAAGAGCTATGATAACACAATACGGAATGTCTGATAAGTTCGGTCTTATGAGTCTTGAAACAATTGAAAATCAATATCTCGATGGAAATGCAAGGCTTAACTGTTCTGATGAAACAGCTGCACAGATTGATGAAGAAGTTAAAGTACTTCTTCGTGAGTGCTTTGAAGAAGCTAAACGACTTCTTTCAGAAAACAGAGAAGTTCTTGATGAGATTGCTAAGTATCTTTATGAAGAAGAAACTATTACTGGTAAGGAATTTATGAAGATTTACCGTAGAGTAAAGGGACTTCCTGAACCAGTAGATACAACTGGTTTTACAAAGTCTGAAAAGGTTGCAGAAAGTGTTACATTTAATGAAGATGGAAGTTATTCTTCAACAATAAGTGGTCCGGCTGATGATTTTTGGGATAATCAGAAAAAAGAGCATGAAACAGAAGGTGAAGCTACAGCAGAAGTTAAAGTAAGTGAAGCTGTTAATCTTAAAAAATCAGAAGAACCAGCTAACAAAGCTGTAAATCTTGCAAAGCCAGAAGCTAATGCAGATGAAGTAAATGGTTCAGATAGCAAAAACTAAAAGTAAATAAAATTAAATCAAAACAAATAAAAGTAGGTTGTTGTACTAAGAAATCTCATACAAAATATAGATATTATATCTTGTATAAATTTTGATTAGTGCAACAGCCATTTTTTATTTATAAAAACAATAAGCTAATTTGGTACTTGCAAAAGAACGTAGCAAGTATTGCAATAAATTGAAAAAACTGACAGAGGGAGAATTTTATCTTAAGTAAGAAATTAACTTATTTTACAAGTTAAATTATTGCTACAAACATATATATATATGTTAAAATGATATTACATTTAATAATAATGAAAGGATAAAAATATGAACTTTACACATTTACACGTTCATACAGAGTATTCTTTGTTAGACGGTTCAAGTAAGATAAAGGAAATTACTTCAAGAGCAAAAGAGCTTGGTATGGATAGTATAGCAATAACAGACCACGGTGTTATGTATGGTGTTATTGATTTTTATAAAGCAGCAAAAGAGGTTGGAATTAAGCCTATTATTGGTTGTGAGGTGTATGTAGCACCTGGCTCAAGATTTGATAAACAGCCCGGAGAGTCGGAAAATAGATATTATCACCTTGTATTACTTGCAGAGAATAATGAAGGTTATAAAAATCTTATGAAGATAGTTTCAAGGGGATTTACAGAAGGCTTTTATTATAAACCTAGAGTAGATTATGAAGTTCTTGAAAAGTACCATGAGGGAATTATTGCACTTAGTGCTTGTCTTGCAGGTGAGGTGCAAAGATATCTTGCAAGGGGAATGTATGAAACGGCACTTGACGCAGCATATAAGTATGAAAAAATATTTGGCAAGGGCAACTTTTTTCTTGAATTGCAAGACCATGGAATTGCACAGCAACAATATGTTAATCAACAGTTAGTTAAAATGTCTGCTGAAACGGGGATGGAGTTAGTAGCGACTAATGATATTCACTATACTTATTCAGAGGATGCAGACGCACATGACATTTTGCTTTGTATACAGACAGGAAAAAAGGTAACTGATGAAAATAGAATGAGATATGATGGCGGACAGTATTATTGCAAATCTCCAGAAGAAATGGCACAGCTTTTTCCTTATGCACCGCAAGCTATCGAGAACACTTATAAGATAGCACAAAGGTGTAATGTAGAGATTGAATTTGGTGTGACGAAGTTGCCAGAATTTAAAGTACCAAAAGGTTATACAGCCTGGACTTATCTTAACTATCTTTGTTATGATGGATTAAAAAGAAGATATCCAACATTGGCGGGAAATGTTGATGTTGAAGAAATGGTAAAGGTTGCCGAAAGTGAAGCTGTAGAAGATAGAAAAGATGCAGTAATAAAACAGGCGAAGGATACAAATAATATTTTTGAAAGACTTGCTTATGAGCTTTCAGTAATATACTCAATGGGATATGTCGATTATTTCTTGATAGTGTGGGACTATATCAACTATGGTAAGACTCACGATATTCCAGTTGGACCGGGGCGTGGTTCGGCAGCAGGAAGTATAGTTGCATATTGTCTTGGGATAACAGATATTGACCCAATAAAATATCAACTCGTATTTGAACGATTTCTCAACCCAGAGCGAGTATCAATGCCCGATATTGACGTTGATTTTTGCTATGAAAGACGACAAGAAGTTATTGATTATGTCGTTGAAAAGTATGGCAAAGAAAGAGTTTCACAGATTGTAACATTTGGAACAATGGCGGCAAGAGCCGTAATTAAAGATGTTGGCCGAGTGCTTGATTTGCCTTATGCAATGGTAGATACAATTGCGAAGATGGTTCCTAGAGAAATCGGCATTACAATTGATAAGGCAATAAAGGAAAATCCTGAATTAAAGCAGCTCTATGAAAATGATGAGCAAGTTAAAAATCTTATTGACAAAAGTAAACGACTTGAAGGACTTCCAAGACATGCTTCTGTTCATGCGGCAGGTGTGCTTATAAGTAAGGAAGCTGTTGATGAGTATGTTCCGTTGTCAACGGGAGCAGATGGTGCAGTTGTAGCGCAGTTTGTGATGACTACACTTGAAGAATTGGGACTTCTTAAAATGGATTTTTTAGGGCTTAGAACACTTACTGTAATTAAAGACGCAGTTAATCTTGCAAGAAAAAGAGATAAAGATTTTTCTATTGATAATATTGATTACGAAGATAAAAATGTATATGCTGCTATTTCAACTGGAAAATGTGATGGTATATTTCAGCTTGAAAGTACAGGAATGAAGTCATTTATGAAGGAATTGAAGCCTACTAATATAGAAGACCTTATTGCAGGTATATCGCTTTACCGACCAGGCCCTATGGACTTTATACCACAGTATATAAAAGGAAAAAATAATTCAGAATCAGTAACATATGAGTGCCCACAACTTGAGCCAATATTAAAGCCAACTTACGGTTGTATAGTATATCAGGAACAGGTTATGCAGATAGTAAGAGATTTGGCGGGATATTCGTGGGGTAGAAGTGACCTTGTTAGACGAGCTATGTCTAAAAAGAAGGCTTACGTTATGGAAAAAGAGCGTAAAAATTTTATTTATGGCAATGAAGAAGAAAATGTTAAAGGCTGTGTTAATAACGGCATAGATGAAAGAGTAGCAGGCAAAATATATGATGAAATGATTGACTTTGCAAAGTATGCTTTTAATAAGTCGCACGCCGCATGTTATGCTGTAGTTGCATATCAGACAGCATATTTAAAGACATATTATCCTGTTGAATTTATGGCGGCATTAATGACATCTGTTATAGATAATACAGATAAAGTGGCGGGATATATATATGCTTGTCGTCAAATGAATATTAATATATTGCCACCTGATGTTAATGAGTCAGAATTAGGTTTTTCAGTATCAAATGGTTCAATTAGATTTGGACTTTCAGCAATTAAGAATTTGGGGCGACCAACTATACAAGCACTGATTAATGAGAGAAATGAAAATGGAAAATTTGTCTCAATGCAGGACTTTATAACAAGAATGTTTTCAAACTTAAGCAGGAGAGTTACAGAGAATTTTATAAAATCAGGAGCATTTGATACATTTGGAAATAACAGACGTTCAATGATGATGGCTTATGGAGAGATGCTTGACAGAGCAATAAAGCAAAGTAAAGACGCAATAACAGGGCAGATGTCGTTATTTGACCTTGTTGACGATGATATAAAAGAGGAATTTGAAATAAAAATACCAAATGTACCTGAATATACAAAGCAAGAGCTGCTTGCCTTTGAAAAAGAAGTGTTAGGTGTATATGTAAGCGGACACCCACTTGATGAATATGCTAAGATGTGGGAAAAGCATATATCAGCACGAACAATTGATTTTGAAATAGACGAAGATACTGGCGAAACTAAAGTAAAGGATACAAGCAGACAGACAATTGGTGGAATGATTACATCTAAGACAGTTAAAATAACAAAGACAGGTCAACCAATGGCGTTTCTTATATTAGAAGATTTGGTGGGAACAGTTGAAGTAGTTGTATTTCCGAATACTTATAGTCAATATAGATATATCCTTGACAGAACTGAAAAAGTATTTGTAACGGGAAAGGTTCAAGCAAATGTTGATGAAAACGGCAAAATGATATGTGAAAAAATAGTTGATTTTGACGATGTTCCAAGAAAATTGTGGATTAGATTTGAAAATACGCAAGATTATATTTCTAATAAAGAAGAATTATTTAGTATGTTTAATAATTCACAAGGAAAAGACACAGTTATTATTTACTGCACAAAAGAAAATACAAGAAGCACATTGCCAAATAACGAGACAATAAAAATAACATCGCAACTCATATCAGAATTAGAAAGTAGATTTGGTAGTAAAAATATAGCTACTACTTAGCAATTGCAAATAAAGTTTGTGCTTGAACTAGATATTGGCAATTGTTGAAATAGATTGAATGATTTGCAGAGCAAGTCTTTCATAGTTTTTAAAATTTTTTAGAGTTTTTCAAAAAAATAGAAGAAAAATTCACAAATATGTGTTAAAATGCTAATAAAATGCAAAATTAATTGATTATAGTGACAAAAGATAGTCATTATGGAAAGGAGTCGTTCTTATGGCAAAGGAAATCAAGACAATAGGTGTTTTAACAAGTGGTGGAGATGCACCGGGAATGAATGCGGCTATAAGAGCTGTTGTAAGAACTGCAATTAATAAAGGACTTAAGGTTAAGGGTATTCAAAAAGGGTATAATGGACTTATCAATGATGAAGTTATTGATATGGACAAAAAGAGTGTTTCTGATATTATACAACGTGGTGGTACAGTTCTTTATACTGCAAGATGTTTGGAATTTATGACACCAGAGGGACAAAAAAGAGGTGCTGAAGTCTGTAAAAAACATGGTATAGACGGAATAGTTGTTATCGGTGGTGACGGTTCTTTTAGAGGTGCGCAAAAGCTTGCAGAAGCAGGTGTCAATACTATAGGACTTCCTGGAACTATTGACCTTGATATTGCTTGTACAGATTATACAATAGGTTTTGATACTGCTGTTAATACAGCTATGGAAGCTATTGATAAGATTAGAGATACATCAACATCACATGAAAGATGTAGTATTATCGAAGTTATGGGACGTTGCGCAGGATATATTGCACTTTGGTGTGGGATTGCAAATGGTGCTGAAGATATTCTTCTTCCAGAAAGATATGACAATGACGAACAAAAGATTATTAACCATATTATTGAAGGTCGTAAAAAGGGTAAGAAGCACCACCTTATTATTAATGCTGAGGGTATAGGTCACTCAACTGGTATGGCAAGAAGAATTGAGGCTGCAACTGGAATTGAAACAAGAGCTACTATATTGGGGTATATGCAAAGAGGTGGTTCTCCTACTTGTAAGGATAGAGTATATGCTTCAATTATGGGTTCTTATGCTGTTGATTTGTTATGTGAAGGAAAGAGTAACAGACTTGTTGCATATAAGAATGGTAAGTTTGTAGATTACGACATTGATGAAGCACTTGCAATGACTAAGGATATTGATGAATATGAATTTAATATAAGTGGACTTCTTTCTAACTAATATTTTTTAATACTATTTGTAATAATGTAATAATAAATAGTATTGTGAGTAAGTAGTAAAGCTGCTTATAAATATTGGCTTGGCTTATGTTAGGTTGCTAAAGGGATTATATTTTTGGTGCAATACAATTTTAAGTACCTAAAACATAATCCCTTTTTATTTACATGAACAATGAGTGAAAGTCTGAACTTGAATAAGAACTTGGCAATTGTTGCGACAGCTCTGTAAGTATATTTATTTAAAATTTTAAAATGTGAAAACTGTTAGAAGAAAGGTGTTAAGAAATGATAACGAGTACGAGTAGTAGTCAAGTGAAGCACGTTGTACAGCTTCAAAAGAAGTCTAAGACAAGAAAAGAATTTTTGGAATTTGTTGTTGAGGGAAATAAAATGGTTGCAGAAGCACCTAAAGACAGAGTTGTTAAGGTGTATGTATCTGAAAACTTTAACAATATGAACCCTGATTATATTAGAGTGCTTAATATAGAAGATAAAAAAATTGAAATTGTAAGTGATAGTGTATTTATGCAGATGTCAGATACTAAGACTCCACAAGGTGTTATGGCAATTGTTAAAATGGCACAGTATGAAGTTAATGATATATTGGGTGAAAATGCCCTTATTATTGCAGTTGAAAATCTTCAAGACCCAGGTAACTTAGGAACTATCTTAAGAATGGGTGAGGGAGCAGGAATAACAGGGGTTATTATGAGTTCTAATACCGTTGACATATACAATCCAAAGACTATTCGTTCAACAATGGGTTCAATATATAGAGTACCATTTTTTTATGCAAAAGACTTTAATGAAGAATTAGAACAGCTTAAAGAAAATGGTGTGAAAATATATGCAGCACATCTTGATGGAAAGAATACTTATACACAAGAAAGTTATAAAAATGCAACAGCATTTCTTATAGGAAATGAAGGAAATGGTCTTACAGATAGTGTAACTAAAAAGGCGGATACACTTATTAAAATACCAATGCAAGGTCAAGTCGAGTCATTGAATGCGGCAATAGCTTGTACAATTCTTACTTACGAAGCAGTAAGACAAAGAACAGTATAAAAATATATGTAAGTAAATCTCAATGCTATTATTTATTGTTTTATGCAATTAAAGTAAAAGCATTGAGATTTATTTTATAATTTTGTAATAGAAATTAGAAATTTACTTGATAGTATTAAACTGATTAATTAATGGATAGTATAGAAATAGGTTATATATTGTTAATGCTTTGTTAATAAAATTAATAATTTATTAATAAATATTATTCAATGTTAATAATTGTAACATAACTGACATAAATAGAAAATGATGTTAAAGCCAGTATTTATGCGATTTTGTAACAGATTTGACAAAAGTAATTAACTTTGCTACAATACTCTTGTAACAAAATGTAACAGATTTGTAACATTTTGTCAGACATTGGAACGAATGTCGGAAAGGAAAGACTTTATGAAACTTAGAAGTAGCAAAGCGGCGATGTACGCAGGTGTAGGAATGGTTATGGGACTTATGCCAGTACTCCCAGTGGTAGCCGACGCACAAACTACCTATGAGCAACAACAAAGTACAATACTTGAAACAAACAACACAATACAGGCATCATACACAATTAATGTGTCAGATATAGTTGCAGCAGGTTACGAAGAAGAAAACAAAGAAACAGGAGCTTTTGATAATAAAGCAATAAGTGTTACAGGTCCATATATTGATGTATATGCTCTTAATGATGATAATTCAGAAGTTGTAGGTCGACTTTATGAAAATAGTATTGCAGATACACTTGAAATTGGAAAAGAATGGACTAAGCTTAGTTCAGGAAATGTTATAGGCTTTGTAAAAACTAATATGTTATGCTTTGGTGAAGAAGCAGAATGTATTGCAACACAAAATGGTGGAGCTGATTATAGCTTTTCACTAGGATATACTATAGAAGAAGCTTTGGCAAAGGAAGAAGCTGAAAGAATAGAAGCCGAAAGAATAGAGGCTGAGAGAATAGCAGCAGAGCAGGAAGCAGCTCGAATAGCGGAAGAAGAAGCTAGAAAAGCGGCTGAGGCAAAGGCTGTAGTAACTTATGGTTCTGGAATGTCAGTGTCTAATGAAGAATTGTTAATACTTTCTACAATAATTGACTGGGAAGCTGGTTGGGAAAGTTATGAGGGAAAATTAGCGGTAGCTAACGTAGTACTTAACAGAGTAAAAAGTGGAGCATACGGTAACTCAATTACAGCTGTTGTGTATGCACCATATCAGTTCTCTGGGGTAACAGATGGTGCAGGAAATGTATCATCGACATTTGCTGCAAGATTGGCAGCAGGCCCAAGAACACAAGAATGTACACAAGCGGCGCTTGATGCACTTTCAGGAGTGAATAATATTGGAAGTTATACATCTTTTAGAGGTTTATCAATTGCAAATTATTCTTCATATTCAAGTTATATGATTATAGGAAACCATTGTTTCTTCTAATAATATCAAGCGAATTGTAAATGTTTGACATAAAAATATTTTATATATTAAGTTTATAAATAAAAATATCTTTTCTAAATTATTTATTACTAACTAAAGCGGATTAAAAATATTTTCTTTATTAGTAAGATAATAATTTAGAAAAGATATTTTTTTAGTTAAGATATTAAATTTATTAAATTATAATGTGTTTTAAAAGTAGATTAAAATTAAAGGCTGATAATCTAAAACTTATATATTTTAAGAAGTTTAAATTTAGAATGAATATCAAATATAGTTTGTAATAATAATAAGTTGTGTCTTTTAATAAAATGGGCAGGTCACAGTTAATTCACAAAATAATGCTATTTAAAGTTTGGATATGTGCTATTTGTTTTTTTAAAAGTACAGTATAATGGCTGATGTAAACCAGTTGACTGCTGGTTTCATAAACCTAAATAAACCTAAAACCAAAAAACCAAAAAACCAAAAACCAAATTAAAAACAAAACCAAAGACACTTTTTAAGTGTCAATCGGAGGAAGCAATGAAAAAGAGTGTAAAGAAGTTAGCTGCACTTGGATTAACTACAGTATCTGTAGTTAATTTAGTAGCCTGTGGAAGTTCTGAGTCTAGTGGCTCAAAGTCAAGTTCAGGTGAAGTTACTAAGCCAGAAAAATTTTCTGTAATGGTAAACAGTACTGTTGTTACTGAAACAAATGGTGCGAGTGCATTTTATGATTATCTTAAAGAGTTGACAGGACTTGATATCGAATGGAAGCGTCCTGACCATAGTGGTTACTATGATGCAGTTGCTAATGCATTCAACTCAACAGAAACTATGCCAGACGTTGTATTATTGTCTTCAGATTATTATGCATTATATGCAAATAATGGATTTTTATGGGATATGACAGATGCTTGGAATAATTCAGACGTTAAAAAGTCATGTAGACTTGTAGATGGTGCTGAAAGCACAATTAAGAACCTTATGGTAAACGGTGAAGACGGAGAAAAAGCAATGTACGGCTTTACTGCTGCAAGAGGTGATGGTTGTGTTTCTTACTTAAAGCAGTCATGGCTTGAAGACGCAGGAATTAACGTAGCAGATGTAGATGGAGTTACTCTTGATTTCGATACATTTTATGGTTACTTAAAGCAGATGAAGGAAAAGAAAGGTCATTATGTAATTTCTGCTCCAGGATTTATCTGTACTTCAGAACCATATACAAACTACCTTCCAGAATTTTATCAGAAAGCACAATATACTTTCTATAAGAACTCATCTGGTGAATATGTAGATGGATTTACAGAGCAAGCAATGAAGGATGCTCTTCAAAGAATTAGAACTGCTGTAGAAGATGGCGTTATTGATAAGGAAACTGTTAATAATTCAACATCAAATGCAAGAGATAAGTTCTATTCAAAAGACGCATCATCTGAATCAGGTATGTTTACATACTGGTCAGGTACATGGGCTAATACTCTTAAGGTAAATCTTGCTTCTAAGGGTCTTGATGATAGACTTATAGCTCTTAAGCCAATCAAGGAACTTGGTGCATATACACAGAGAATTCCAGGAATTTGGACTATTACAACTGCTGCTGAAAACCCAGAAGGAATATTTAAGTATTTCCTTGAAAGTATGTTAGACGGTGGCGATGTTCAAGTAGCATGGGAATACGGTGCTAAGGGAACACACTGGGATACAAAGGCTGAAACTGTTACACTTCAGGGTGAGTCAACAGGTACAACATATAGTGAAGGCGAGTTCCATATGCTTCCATCACCTGAAAAGCCAAATACTCTTCAGACAAAGAACAATGTTGACCCATTACTTGCAATGACAACATTTGAAAAGACAGAGTCTAATCCAGAAGGAACAGACCCAGGACTTCAAACAATATCTCAGACTGCTATTGATAACAGTGAATTCTTCTTTGAAAACTGTCAGGGTTATGAAACATTACCTATGACAACAGAATTATCAGAAGGTTCAACTGATATTAATACAGCAAGAAATTATGTAATCGCTCAGACAGCTTTAGGTTACATGACAATTGATGAAGGTATGGATTACTACAATAAGACTGTTGGTAACCTTGTTAAGAGTGTATTAAAGTCTTTAAATAAGTAATTGTTTTGTATCATATAAATGTTAATACATTTATTTTGATAGAATATATATATTAGGAAAAAAGAACGGTAGTTTGTTAATTCAAACGAAGTGAAAAAGCACAGATGAACTAATCACCTGTGCTTTTTTCGTTATTAAATTTAGGGTTGCGAGGCTAGTAGGAGTATATAATATTGACACACACCAGTAAAAGTACAATCAGTCATATTTGTATGCCACAATCGAACAAGTATGTTCATTGCAAGCATACAAATATAACTAATTGTTCTTTTAATGGTGCATTTACAATATTATATACTCCTACTAGCTTACGGAAGGTTTACTTATGGTTACTAATTATTGTATTATTACACGCAATTCTTTTTTTAATAGAAATTGTGAATTTACTTGATAGTATTAAATATTTATTTTATTAGTACGGTGATAAAATTTTATAAGTAAGTTGTCTGTATAAAATGTATTGCGGTAATAGTGTTGTGAATAATTGACAAGGAATACAACTTACTATGGGTTGAAATTTGCAAAAATAGGTTGGGAGTGTGTGTGGGCAATATTTGTTTGACTATAAAGGAGTATTGTTGGTAATGCCGTAAAATTCTTTTACTTGTTCGGCGTATTTACTGCCTTTTGAGTAACCGTCTTTGTATAGGTCTAGTATTTTATCTTTGTCTTTTTCCATTCTTGAAAAACCGTCGGTGTGGTCAGGTCTTATTACGATGACTTTTCCTGCTTTTTCGTATTTTTCTAGGCGTTTTAGACATTTGTTGTAGCGGGTTGCTCTTTTTAGTAGGTCGTTGGCAAGTTCTGGGTATTTTAGATAAGCTTTTGCCATTACTTTTATTGAAGCAGAAGTCGTTTTTTTGTAACCTGGTTGTCTTGTTAGGACTACAACTACTCTGTCACAACCGTCTTTGAAGGCTCTTTCAAATGGAATTGAGTCACTAAGACCGCCATCAAGATAAGGTGTATCATTAATGTATATGTATGGAAAAAGCATAGGGAGTGCGCAAGTTGCTTTTAGAACTTGGTTAGTTTTATCTTCTCCAGTGTAACGCATATATTCTGGTTTTCCAGTAATTACATTTGTTACAACGCAATAAAATTCTCCTTTATAAGCTTTAAATGCTTCATAATCAAAATGTACTAACTGGTTAGGAACGGTTTCGTATAGGAATTCGAGTCCGCAGTAACATTTATTCTTGCGGTCAACCATATTGCCAACACTCATATATCGTTTGTCATCACGATAGTCCATTATTATTTTTAGATTTCTACCTGCTTGTTTTGAAGCATAACATACGCCATAAGCCGCCCCTGCTGATACACCAATCATATAATCTGGCATAATATCTCTTTTTATAAATGCGTCCATGACACCACATGAAAAAACTGTTCTTAATGCTCCACCCTCAAATACAATTCCTGTTTTCATTATTAAGCCTCATTTCTGCGTTGTGTATTAGTTGAATTTATAAGAAAATATATTGTTTTCGCCTTATACAACGCAATAAGGCGGTATGTTATATTTTCTTATTAATTTGGGGAAAAGTCAAGTGGTGTGAAAGTTTCAATTTCTTTATTTTGCATTTATATAAACAAAAACACACCAGTAAAAGAAAAACTAACTATATATGTATTCTTTAATAGAATAGGCTATATATAATTAATTGTTCTTTAAATGGTGTGTTTATTGTTTGTGTAATTTTATAGCAAATTTATTTTTGTTCTTGATGTTCTTCTAGTAAATCTGAACAACTTACATTTAGTACTTTGGCAAATGTTTTTAATTCTATATCAGTAACAAATCTCTCTCCCGACTCTATACGTTGTATGGCGTTTTTATCTAATTCTATTCCCTCTAACTGCATTTTATCAGCAAGGGCACGTTGAGATGTCTTTGGTAGAAGTGATTTGCGAAGTTTTGCAATATTAATACCTGAGATATTGTTTCCACCGTTAGGTGCTTTGTTTTTATACATTAACATTCCCTTTCTTGACATTTACTGCTTGTCAATTATTAAAGTATATGTTAAAATGAAAGAAAATTGACATTCACTAAATGTCAAAAACGTTAAAATTTAAAAAATAAAATTATAATATTGGGTAAATAATATATATATCATATATAATAATATAATGGAGTTGACAGGAGTATGGGGAATATTGAAGAAAAAGATTTACCGTATATAATAGATAATATGCAAAATATACTAAATAATATGCAACGTAATATTTCAAATTTTAATCAACAAAAGACAAAGTTATATTGGTCACAAGTGAAAATGTCAAATAATATCAAGTTTTGGCATAAAGATGTAGAAGCTATAAAACATTTGAATAACTTATTAGATAATATGTTAATTTATACAGAAAAGATAATGATATTTGTAGAATGTACTTTTTATAGTTCTGTTTATAGTTATAATAAATGTTTGGAAAATTAAAAATTGCACAAATTGAATTGATTTGTTAGTATATTAACAAGCAAAATGTTGTAGTATTATATTATTTATGGAAAGGATAAGGATATTTATGAACGATAAGATAAGACAAGAATTATTTAATCTAGGAGATGAGAAGTACAAAAAGTTTTCATCAACTCTTATTCCTAATTCTAAACCGATTATTGGTGTAAGAATACCAGTGCTTAGAAAATTTGCAAAAGAACATCTTAATGATTGGAAAAGTATTGTAACAGATACTACTAAAGATTTGTATTTTGAAGAAACCATGCTTAGAGGTATGATGTTAGGTTATGGAAGTAGTAAGGAGAAAAATATTGATGAGGCATTAAGGCTTTTAGATGAATTTGTACCAATGGTGGATAATTGGTCGGTGTGTGATGGTTGTTGTGTTTCATTTACAATATTTGAAAAGCATAGAGAAAGGGTGTTTGAACATATTCAAAGATATCTTAATTCAGATAAAGAATTTGAAGTAAGAGTGGGACTTATAATACTGCTTGACCATTTTTTAAAGGTGGATGGTAATGGAAATAAGGCGAAAAGAAAGCGAGTCGTTTCTGAAAATGATATTGAAGCTTCAAAAGTTTTTGATGAGAATGGCTTGTATATAGATAAAATATTAGATATAATAAACAGACAATATACACAAGGTTATTATGCGATGATGGCAGCGGCTTGGCTTACGGCTGAGTGTTTTGTAGTATTTCCGGCAAAGACATACACATTTCTTAAGGCAACATCATTACAACTTAACAACCGTGAGAATAATATAATAGATGATAGTGAAAATGTAAACGATAAAATATACTGTATGGATAAAGTTACATTTAACAAAGCATTGCAAAAGATATGTGAGTCACTAATACCTGATGATAATGTGAAAAAGCTAATTAAACAGCTAAAAGTCAAGTAGATTATGAAGCATTATATTTTATCAAATCAAGTCTATAATATCTTGAAATTACTATGCTAAAAATAATAAAAACATACAGGTAGATAAGTTGTTAAAAGCAATACAGAAAATGAAAGCCTATGTGTTTTAGTATAGGGCAAGATTATATTATTTTTGCAGAAAGGAAAGAATTATGAAGGAGAAAAAGATTACAACAATAATACTAGCTATAATTGCTGTATTGATTATTGGCGGGGCTTATTATTATGTAGCACTACCAGCAATTAATATTCATGCAGTAGGCTTTTGGTATTTTGTTATTGTTATAATGGCTATTATAACAGGAATTTATTGCATGATTAATGCAAAGTTTACGGAGAGGTATAAGACAGGCAAAAATAAAGAGATAAAAAGTTTCAAGTTGACATTTAAAAATAACAAAGCAGGTGTTATTGGAAAAACATTTATTACAATAACAGTAGCATTAGTTGTTATATACGTTGTGGGAAGTCTGCTTTCATCAGAGATTATTAATGCTTCTAAATATCAACAGCTTTTAACTGTTGAAACAAGAGATTTTGCAGAAGATATTAAAGAAGTATCTTATGATAAAATACCTATTCTTGACAAGGACTCAGCTTCAACTATTGGTAACAGAGTTATGGGTACAATTGTAGATATGGTATCACAGTTTGAAGTTAGTGATATGTATTCACAGATTAATTACAATAACAGACCCGTAAGAGTTTCACCATTGCAATATGGCAATCTTATTAAGTGGTTTACTAATCATTCGTCAGGAATACCAGCTTATATAAGTATTGATATGACTACACAAGAGGCGGAGTGTGTAAGATTGTCGCAACCGATTAAGTATTCAATGAGCGACCATTTTGGAAGAAATATATATAGACATTTAAGATTTGCATATCCAACGTATATATTTGACCAAGTTAATTTTGAAATTGACGACGATGGAACGCCTTATTGGATTTGTCCGGTTAAAAAATATAATATTGGACTTTTTGGTGGTGTAACAATTGGGCGTGTTGTACTTTGTAATGCTGTTACAGGAGAGCTTTCTGACTATGCGGTGGAAGATGTTCCACAGTGGGTTGATAAAGTGTATTCAGCAGAAATGCTTATAAATCTTTATGACTATTCAGGACAGTTAAAGCATGGATATTTTAATAGCATTTTAAGTCAAAAGGACTGTCTTAAAACTACAGAAGGATATAACTATATAGCACTTGATGATGATGTGTGGGTGTATACAGGTATTACATCAGTAGGTCAAGACAAGTCGAACGTAGGCTTTGTGCTTATGAACCAACGTACTATGGAGAGTCGTTACTATGTGATTTCAGGTGCGGAAGAATATTCGGCTATGTCATCAGCCGAAGGAAAGGTACAGCACCTTAATTATAAAGCTACATTTCCACTACTTCTTAATGTTGAGGGTGAGCCAACATATTTTATGGCGTTAAAGGATAGTGCAGGGCTTGTTAAGTCTTATGCTATGCTCAACATAGAAAAGTATCAGAATGTTGCTATTGGTGACACTGTGGCACAGTGCGAGGAAAGTTATAAGAAGCTTTTAGAAGAAAATGGAGTTACACAGGAAGAAGCTAAAGAAACTAAGAGTATTCAAGGCAAGATTACAAAGATTGCTCAAACTGTTATAGATGGAAATTCACATTATTATATTATGCTTGAAAATTCAAACGATATATTTGACATTTCTTTGTCAGAAAATATTGATATTATAAGATATAACATTTCTGATGTGATTAGTCTTGAATATTACAGTAATGACAAGGTGAATACAGTAGTAAAGATATTGACAAATAATAACTTATAAATACAGAAATACAGATAAATGCAAGTAGAAATATTTATGAAAAAAGAAGTTGTATTAATTTCAGCAGTTAGTTTTGTGGCAGGTTTGACAATAGGAATGATAGCACAAATTTAAAAATTATGGTTGTTAGATTTGAATAATATGCTATAATAAATATAGGTTTTGATACGAGCCTTATACTATCGTTAATTCATTCATAAGAATGATTGACAGTGAAAGTCTTATAGAAAATCATTAGTCTTATATGCTTTCGAGTATATTTGGAAGTGGTCGAATATAAGAACCCAATGAGCTTTAGCCATTGGAGTATCAGAAGTAATAATGTGATTGGGATAATATGGCATTAAGATAAGCTTAGGTTATAATTTATCAGCGGAGATGGTATAATATAACAATTGTGTAAAGATATAATGCGACCAGTCAATATTATAAGCCACGAAATTGTGGGAAAATATGCAATTATTATAAGTTTAGGAAAGGAAAAGCTATTTATTATACAGTTGTGTATGTTTTTAGTAGCAGAAATTGCAGATGGATATTATTGTTAAGTACATTGATGGATTACTTGAAAAAAGCACACCGGACGCACCAGTGTGGAACATTGAAAAGATTAAGCAGGGTCTTAAGTCTAAGTGGAATTATATAGACGGGTGTATGATTAAGGCAGTACTTGAAATGTATGCTATTTCAAAAGAAGAAAAGTACTTAAAGTTTGCAGATGATTTTATTGACTATCGTGTAAGAGAAGATGGTACAATTGATGGATATAGCATAGGTGAGAAGAATATTGACAATGTTAATGCTGGTAAGACTCTTTTTGAACTTTATGATATAACTGGAAAAGAAAAGTATAAAAAGGCTATTGACCTTGTATACAGTCAGATAGAGATTATGCCTAGATGTGAATGTGGAAGTTTTTGGCATAAGGACATTTATCCAAATCAAGTATGGCTTGATGGATTATATATGGGATTACCATTTTATCTTGAATATGAAACTCGTTTTAACGATAGAAAGAACTATGATGATATATTCAATCAGTTCAAGTTTGTTATCGAAAATATGAGAAATCCTCTTAATGGACTTTATTATCATGCTATAGATACAAGTAAAGAAGCTTTCTGGTGTGACAAAGTTACAGGTCTTTCACAAAATATTTGGCTTAGAGCTATTGGTTGGTATTCTATGGCACTTCTTGATACTCTTGATAAGGTTGATAATTCAGACCATAAGTTTGATAAAGAATGTAAGATGTTAGAAGATGCTTATGTTGACCTTATGAAGTCTATGATTAAGTATCAAGATGAAAGTGGTATGTGGTATCAAGTAGTTAATTTTGGTGGCATGGATAAGAATTACCTTGAAACAAGTGGTAGTTCTATTATGGCATATTCTTTACTTAAGGGTGTCAGACTTGGTTTCTTACCAGAAGAATACAGAAAGTATGGCGAAAAGGCTATTGATGGAATATGTGATAAGTACTTAAAGAACAATGATGGTGAACTTTCTCTTGGTGGAATTTGTCTTGTAGCTGGTCTTGGTGGTAAGACTAGAAGACCGGGTACTTATGATTATTATATGTCTGAGCCTATCGTTGAAAATGACGCAAAGGGTGTTGGACCATTTTTACTTGCTTATACAGAATTATTAAGATATAAGAATAAATAATACATATGATTTTATGATGTGCGGGGGCTTTTAGCTTCCGCATTTTTAGAAAGAAAGGGTGATTTATATGAAGCCATATATTACAATGGAAGAAGCTTTAAGTAGACAAAAAGAGGGGAGTCGTTCAATTAAATTTATTACTGAAGAAAATGGTTGCATTAATGGGTGTTGTTCTGGAATTACAGTTTATCCAGATTATGAATTTAGCAAAAAGCCTGGAAAACATGATGACCAAGAGGGATTTTATGTACTTGAGGGTGAAGGGTATGCAAAGCTTGATGATTTGGAATTTCCAATAAAAGCGGGGGACTCTTTTGTGGCATTGCCACAGGTAGCACATACTATACGAACTAAAGAAGGAAGTACACCTGTTAAAGTATTTTGGTTTCACAGTGGTGTATAAAATATATGGTAATCGTATGTTTTTAGTTGAAAGTCAGCTTTAGTGAAATATCTGTAGAATTGTTTTGGAAAGGGGAATTTGATTTTTGGAAGAATTCATAAATGATGACGATGGACAGGAGAATGATAAGGCATTAGATGAAAAGAAAAAATGGCTTTTCAAGGAAAATATAAGGCTTGACGAATTAAGAAGAAGTCTTGAAGAAGAAAGAAAACTTCTTGATATACAACTAGGAATGTTAAAAAAGCAACAAAGAAAAAATGCTATACTTGAAAAACAGCTAGAAAACCAAAAAAGGTTATTTGATAGTCAATGGCAAATACTTGAAAGAGAAACTAGACAACTTGCTATAGATAAGGAAAGGTTTGAAAGGCATAAAATAGTATATCGTGATGAGATATCAAGAGAAGTAAGAAAGAGTATGAGTAATACATCAGGTGTGAAAATATTCTTTAAGGGTGTTGATAATGCTCAAAGTTTAAAAAAGCGATACAGAGCATTGCTTAAAATATATCACCCGGATAATGTTAATGGAGATAACAGTCTTTTGCAAGCAATTATTGATGAATATGAAAGATTGAAAAATATATTAAAATAAAGTTTTTGTTAGAGTAAAAATATTTAATGATACTTAATTATTTGTTGAATATTATAATGCAAACTTAATAAACTAATACGATATATTGTCATAAGTATTTTAAAAACATAGAGTTGATTTAAAATATATAGTTAATAAGTTAATTATAAATATTTTTTCTAATTAAAGTGATAAAGCTGTAAATTAATTATTGTTCAAAAGTGGCGAATAGTGTATAATTATAACGAACTGGCGGATTGGACAAGTAAAGGTTCTAAAACCGAGTGTGAAATTAGGAAAGGAAAAGCTATTTTTATATTATTATTTTAATAGCAGAATTTGTAATGTTTAAGATTAATGAGAATTATTTAAAGTTACCAGGAAGTTATCTTTTTTCTACAATTGCAAAGAAAGTCAACGCATTTACACAGGCTCACCCTGATAAAGAGATTATAAGACTTGGTATTGGAGATGTTACACTTCCATTATCACCAGTAGTTATTGATACACTTCATGGTGCAGTAGATGAAATGGGAAAGGCAGAAACATTTCATGGTTATGCACCTGATTTAGGATATGAATTTTTAAGAAATGCTATCGTAGAGCATGATTATAAGAAACGTGGAGCTGATATTAAAGCCGATGAGATTTTTGTAAGTGATGGTGCTAAGTCTGACTCTGGTAATATTGGAGATATTTTCTCTGTAGATAATAAGATTGCAGTATGTGACCCTGTATATCCGGTATATGTTGATACTAATGCGATGGCAGGAAGAACTGGCGATTATATTCCAGAACAGCAAAGATGGAGTAATGTAATTTATATGCCATGTACAGCAGAAACTAATTTTGCACCAGAGCTTCCAAAGGAAACTCCTGATATTATATATCTTTGCTTCCCTAACAACCCAACAGGTTCAACAATAACAAAAGACGAGCTTCAAAAGTGGGTTGACTATGCTAATAAAGTAGGAGCTGTTATTATTTATGATGCAGCTTATGAAGCATATATTTCAGAAGAAAATGTTCCTCATACAATTTATGAATGTGAAGGTGCAAGAACTTGTGCTATTGAGCTTAGAAGTTTTTCTAAAAATGCAGGTTTTACAGGTACAAGACTTGGATTTACTGTAGTTCCTAAGGATTTAAAGAGTGGCGATGTTACACTTCACAGTCTTTGGGCAAGAAGACATGGAACTAAGTTTAATGGTGCGCCTTATATTATTCAGAAGGCGGGTGCTGCTGTCTATACAGAAGAAGGACAAAAGCAGACTAATGAACAGATTGCATATTATATGAAGAATGCAAAGACTATTCTTGATGGTCTTAAGTTAGCAGGTTACACTGTATCTGGTGGTGTTAATGCACCATATATTTGGTTAAAGACTCCTGATAAGATGACTTCATGGGAATTCTTTGATTATTTACTTGAGAATGCTAATGTTGTTGGTACACCTGGTTCTGGTTTTGGACCTAGTGGTGAAGGATATTTTAGACTTACAGCATTTGGTTCACATGAGAATACTGTTAAGGCGCTTGAGAGAATTAAGGCGTTATAATTTATTTTTAATTGTAGATATATACTTGAGTAGAAAAAATAGTATTGAATTTTATAGTTGATGGATAGACGCTAAGTAATTCTAAGTTGTGTTGAAAATGTATAGATTACGAACGTGAGCGCAATCAATGCGACATCGTGTCGCTGATTGCTTTACCGCACGTCAATGTGCGGTAATCA
>URYE01000046.1 GCA_900551945.1 uncultured Eubacterium sp.
AAAAATTGTACATATACCTACAAGTTCCAATTGTTTTATTAATCTTTGTCTTTTGGTCAGGCGTTGGATTAATCTCTGTCTTGTAGCTCTTTAGCAATCTGCTCATCTCCCTTTATCTGATTTTTATATTTTCTCAAACCATATAATTCAGAACTAAACATATCTAAAATAGATACAATATCTTCAACTAATTCTTTATTAGGTGAAAATGTTTCATTATTTACAATAATTATTTGTGTATTAAACTTTTCACAAAGTTTTTCAAACCAATCATAGCCAAAACGAACAAATCTATCCTTGTTAGAAATAACTATTGTTTTCACTTTATTTTCCATAATATCTTCAAGTAATCTATTCCAATTTTTACGGTTATAATCTAAATCACTTCCAATATCTTCAATACATTGATTTACAATCATTCCTTTTGAATTACAAAATTGCTTTAAAAACTCAACTTGGTTCTTTAAATCATCTTTTTGATTTCTTGTTGAAACTCTTGCATAAATTACAATATCTCTTATGTCATTCTCCGTTTGTATTCCTTTAAATTTTAGATATTGGTCATAAGTATAATATCTTCTATCAGTAGGCGTTCTATTAGCTTTTAATATCCCCTCTCTATCCCACCTTTGTAAAGTTTTAACAGACACACCTAATAATTCAGCAAAATCTTTTGGTTTATAATTTGTGATATTTTTTGTGTTCATAAAAATTCTCCTTTTTGTTTTATAAACATATTATATCACTTTTTAACTCATTTATCTACTTTTTAAGTGCTTAACAATTCCTCCATTTATAACTATACCAAATACGTTATGCGCATTTCTTAAGTTATTGCTACAATCACCAAACCTTATTCAAACTCGTACTTTGACTCGTTGTTTGCGTAAAAAAAAGCTGAAAGCCTAAATAAAACTTTCAGCAATGTTCCCACCCAGAGTCGAACTGGGGATTGAGACTTAGGAGGTCCCCGTTATATCCACTTAACTATGAGAACTAGGTACTTTAATCTCGTCAAAAACACTCTCAACGAACATTTTGATTTTATCATATCTACTATAAATGGTCAACCAAATTATTTTTCCAAACCCTATACCCATCTCCCCATAATTAACATAACCTTAGAATTTCTCATATTATATTATCACAATAACTATCAATTCTTATCCAATCACAAACTTTAGTTAGTTACTTGTACGAATAAAACCTTCCGTAAGATATCAGAATTATATAAAACAATGAATACACCATTTAAAGAACAGCTATATATATTTGTATGACAGCGACAAACATACTTGTTTGACGAGGGCATACAAATATATATAGTTGTACTTTCACTGGTGTGTGAATGTTTTATATAATTCTGATATCTCCACAACTTACAACACAAAATAAAAACCCACTCAAGTTATAAAAACCTAAGCGGGTTTTAAATACTAAATATAAATATTACAATGTAAACTTCTCAATCGCTTCCTTAAGAGCAATCGCAATCTCATCAAGCTCTATAGTACACTGATTAAGATTTTGCATTGTAGCATTAACTTCCTCTGCTGAAGCTGTAACTTCTTCAGAAGCGGCAGCAGTTTCTGTAGAAATAGAAGCTACATCTTCCATTCTCTTAACAACTTCTTCTCTGCTTTCGTCCATCTGAGCATTCAAATTCTCAATATTATGAAGTCCCTCTGTAAGCCCATCAATAGAATCAGAAATAGTATTGAATAATTCCTTAGCATCTTGAATAGACTTATTTTGTTCCATAATAATCTCATCAGACTTATCAAGAGTCTTTTCTACAACACTAGACTTCTCTGAAATCTCACTTACAATCTTAATAATCTCATCAGTAGACTTCTGTGACTGTTCAGCAAGCTTTCTTATCTGGTCAGCAACTACAGCAAAACCTCTACCACTCTCACCTGCTCTAGCTGCTTCAATACTAGCATTAAGCGAAAGCATATTAGTTTCTTCTGTAATTTCTGTAATTGCATTAGATATAAAGTTAATCTTATCAATACTACTAATCATTTCATTAAGAACATTCTTTGAAAGCTTAGAATTGTCAATTGACTTTTGACCCTTTCCAATAAGGTCATCGACAATCTTAATACCCTTATTACTAAGCTTTTGAGCTTCAGCAGACATATTATTAATATCTCCAACATAAGCTCTTGTATCGTGAAGCTTTTCAGCAAGCTTTTCAAATTCTCCACTTGCTTTATTAGTGCTTTCAGCTTGTCCTGCTGCACCAAGAGATACATTTTGAATAGCTTCTGATACTTGATTAGTTGTTTCAGTTGTAGTTCTTGATATATCAGAAATATTTTCTGATGCTTTTATAATAATGCTTGAACGGTCTTCAACATTCTTAATAAGACTTGATACATTATCAACCATTCCATTAAAGCTTGTTTCAAGTACACCAAATTCATCTTTTCTCTTAACAACAATACGTTTAGAAAAATCACCTTGTGATACAGACTGCATAACAACATTTACACGTTTAATTTCCTTTGTAAATCTTATAGATACAATACCTGCTATAAGAATACCAATAATAAATGCTATTATACCAGAAATTATTGTTGCACTTGTAATCTTATATGTAACATTTGTGATTTCACTGTTACCAACAACACCAACAAGTGACCAGCCTGTAACAACATCTCTTACTACAGAAATAGTTTGAGGTGTTCCATTTAATGTTTCTGAATATGTACTAACTTCACTCTTTTTATCATCAGTTAAAGAAGTAAACTGACTCCAAAATTGTGTACTCTTAACACTTCCTGAAAATGCCTTGTTATCATCATTATCTACAATAATATCTCCATTTTCATCAACAAGTACTACATATCCTGTATTAAGAAGGCCAATGTCCTTTACATATTCTTCAAGCTGACTAAAGTCAATATCCATAGCAACGACACCATAGTTTTCATTATTAACTTTAATTTCCTGTGATACAGTTATAATAGTTTGCCCTGTCTTGGCATCCTTATATGGCTTTGAATAATATGCAAAAATTCCATCTCTTGACTGAAGCTGTTTACTAGAACTATACCAATCTTCATTTGTTTTATTAATTCCCTGTTCAAATGATTGCTTATTTGTTACCTTATTAGTGTCTGGATTTAATTCTGTCCAACCAGTAATAAAATAACCATTAGCAGTTGAATAATATGCTCTTTCAGCTCCATCTGTAACCTTTACAGAAGCCACAAGTGCATCTTGAATTGTGGTTACATTAGTATCAAAATCCCCTCTGTCTTGAAGATGTTTAACTTCATCTTTTCTTGTAAGAAGGTCAACTGGTTGGCTTAAGTTCTTAAGATAATTTCTAAAGCCCTTTTGCGTTTCTGTAAGTGTCTGTCCACTTGTAATTTCGATGTTACTCTTTTGCGTTGTCTTTGTTGTATTAATTGAGACAATCGCAAGAATTAGAGTAGGAACCATAATTGCGATAAAAAAACTTACAATCAGTTGCACTCCAATTCCTCTAAATCTGCTCTTCATAGCAATCCCTCCATTTTTTTAATTTGCTACAAATCTTAATATTAGATTATGTGCCTTTTCTATCAATTTATTTATTAATGTCTATTTCCTAATATATATATGTACATAACTTTCTTTTATTTTGGCACATCAGCGGTTAATATTTACAATCCCCACTTATATTAATTGTAGCTGCCTAAATGACTATATTATAAGGATATCATTAATCCCTACAATCAAACTAAATCAGATATTACAATCTGCGTTACTCCTTGCTTATAACACTTTTCTTAATACAAGCAAGTTAATATATTTCTACTTGTTGCTGTACACAATATCATTATAATATTTACCTAAATTATATATTTTGATATATTTTAAAAATAATGTTAAAAATCTAACATTTACTATATATTATTAAAACTTTACATTTCCCTGAAGCCATATCTGCCCCTTAAATCTTCTCCCTATTGCTGGCTCCCCCATTACATTATCTTTACTTACTGCCATTGTAAATATAATATTATTACATTCAAGGTTCATAATATATATTTCTTCCTTAGTAAATTCATTATATTCAACTGACATCGACAAAATCTCTCCCACAACAGAATACTGGTCACACTCAACACCACAAGGCATAAATGTTGATGTAACAATTGTAAATATATCTTCATATTGAACTCTGTTAGAAAGCTTTGTGTATGTATCTATATCATCAATAGTAAGACTTTCTATAGCATTTTCATCGCCCTTTTTAGCCGCTGCTATAAGATTGCGTCTTATTCTTTCTTCTTCCATAAATCTATCTTTATTAGTAACATCTTTCTTAATAGGCAGCAATACCATTCCCTCAAGACAAAGCGCTGTAAGAGATACTTTCTTATCTTTAATTGGTATTTTTGAAAAATCATTCCTTCTATCTGGATTAAACAGCGCCTTATTAAAATTCTTTGACTTTGTTACATACTCTAAATAATCCATTACATTTTGAAGATAAAATATAATTGTAACTCCGCTTTTCATCTCATCACATACAACTGCATACGACTCCTTGTCAAGATGACGTTCAATTGTAAGTTCATCATTTTCAATAATAGTATTTCCTACCACAAATGGAAAATAATACTCATATATAAATTGTTTATTTTCATATCTTCCAAAAATATAAAGTCCCGTAGATTTACTAATTCTTAGTACTACAACCCCTCTTTGCAATATACCATTAGATAATACAAATCCCTCCTCTATACACCCCTTAATTCCAGCCTCTATAAATCTTTTTTCATATTCTGAATTCATATTGCTAAAACCAAGTGCCTGCAAGTATATATTCATAGCTACCTCAATTCTAATATACAGTTTGTTATATTTGCACAGAAACTTATTTTACACTGTCATTATGTTTTTGTAAATAATACAAATTTACCTTATTTTATCCTTATTATGAATATGCTAATCTAATTGCATTAACTATTGACAAATATTTATCATTTTTGAGCATTTATATTATTTTTCGACTTTTCCCTAAAACCAAATACAGCAATAAAAAATCCGCCTTCCGAACTTTCTATTGCTGTAAATTGTTATTATGCTAATATATTAATGTCAATGTCAAAATATTCTCTTACAACTAATATGACACTATTTATTATACAATATAATTTATAATGTATCAATAATAAAAACTGTAAGATATTTTAATAAATCTTTTTCTTTATATTCTGTATAAGGACTACCATCAGAATGTCTAATCATCTTAATAACTGGTCTATCTGAAACATCTCTATTCTGTCTTAATACTTCACCAACTTCATTTTCATTTGTTAGTACTTGTATTCCAACAGGATATACGGCAACCGACTCTAATAGCTTTTTTACAATAGCTCCATCATAATCTCTTTCTGCATGAACCTTCATATACTCAATTGCTTGATACATTTTAAGCTTCTTATTACCAATACCACTAATCAAAGAATCAAATTCATCACACACAGATACTATTCTAACTTCCATTTTAAGTTTATTACCTTTATGTTGAAATGGAAATCCTGACCCATCAATTCTTTCATGGTGAAAAAGAATTATCTCCTTAGAAATATCAGAAAGCCATTTTTCATCTTGCACAGAACTATACCCATATATTGTATGCTTCTTATATTCAAGCTCATCTTTAGGTGAAAGTTTATCCTCATCTACGTCTATATACGGCGCTTGAATATACTTAAGTCCAATATCATGTAATATTGCACCCATAGCAATATTTTTAACCTGCTTCTTAGTCATTTTAAGTTTAAGTGCCATAATCGTAGACAATGAGCATACACTTATACAATGTGTATAAAGGTCTGTACTTACATTTCTAATCTCTGTCATGCTATTGATAACATCTGGCTCTGAAATAACACTGTCAATAATCTCTTCTGCCGCTTTGCCAATTTTACTTAAATCATCATTTCTTTTATATATGTGGCGGTCTAAGACTTTTTCTACTATCTCCTGTGTTCTTTGAAGTGTCTCATCATTATTAAATATATGTCTACTACCATTTTCTTTTTCAACTTGAACATCTTCTTTTACATACACAAGGAGCTGGTTGTGTTCTTTTAATTTCTCAATATATTCCTGCTTTAATACAGTTTCTGACTGTATCAACACTACATTAGCATCCGTTATAACCGGCACAGCAAGCACTTCTGTACCACATAAATCGTCAACAAAAACTTCTTTCATAACTACTCCACTCTCCAACCAAGCTATATGTGACCAACTCTACCCCAACTATTTATACTAATAACATACCACAAATCACTATTATTTACAAGAAATACTATTGTTGAGTTTTTGCATTTTCCTAACAATAAAGATTACTCTACTTATTTATATAGTCAAAATTTTTACTACTTAATTTTAATAAATATCACAAAAAAACTCACCTAATATTGTTAAATTTTTATACTATATTGAAAAAATACTTAATTTTTCTCGCAAATTATAGTATAATACATTTAATTGATGTAAATTCTATAACTTATCAGACAAAAATTAGATTTTACTTAAATATTATTTTGAAAATTTTTCTTAATATTAGCAGTAGTATTCTTAATATCATTTTATAAACAATTAAATTTTTTGTAAAATCTTTGTTAAAATATTGACAATCATAAAAACATAATATATACTATGGTTGTTTGTTAATATTTTATCAATTTTGCAAAAGTAGATACTCTGCTTTTAATTAATCAGATTGCCGTATATATGGCGGAATGGAGGAACTATATGTCTGAAAATAATGCTGAAAATAAAATAACTGTTGACTCAGTTGAAACTCTCGAGAAAAAGATTGCACAGGTTAGAGAAGCACAAAAAATATTCTCAACTTACACACAAGAACAAGTAGATAAAATTTTTACTGCTGCTGCTATCGCTGCTAATAAAGCTCGAATTAGTCTTGCAAAGGATGCAGTTAAAGAAACTGGCATGGGCATAGTTGAAGATAAGGTTATAAAGAACCACTACGCAGCTGAATATATCTACAACAAATATCGTGATACAAAAACATGTGGTGTCATTGAAGAAGATAAATCTTTTGGTGTCAAAAAAATTGCTGAACCAATCGGTGTTGTAGCTGCTGTTATTCCAACAACTAACCCAACATCAACAGCCATTTTTAAGACTTTAATAAGCCTTAAAACTCGTAATGGTATTATTATCAGTCCACACCCTCGTGCAAAACAATGTACTATAGATGCGGCAAAGGTTGTGCTTGACGCAGCTGTGGCTGCTGGCGCACCAGAAGGAATTATCGGCTGGGTCGATGTTCCATCTCTTGAACTTACTAATACTCTTATGAAGGAAGCTGATATAATCCTTGCAACAGGCGGTCCTGGTATGGTTAAGGCTGCTTACTCATCAGGTAAGCCAGCTCTCGGTGTTGGTGCTGGTAATACACCTGCTGTAATTGATGAATCAGCAGATGTAACACTTGCAGTCAATTCAATTATTCATTCTAAGACATTTGACAATGGTATGATTTGTGCTTCTGAACAGTCTGTAATCGTTGATAAGAAAGTTTACAATGCTGTAAAGGAAGAATTTATTGCAAGAGGTTGTCATATCCTTACTAAGACAGAAATAGATAAAGTTAGAAAGACTATTTTAATAAATGGTTCTTTAAATGCAAAGATTGTAGGTCAGAGTGCTTACAACATTGGTAAACTTGCAGGTATCACAGTTCCAGAAACTACTAAAATTCTTATCGGTGAAGTTTCAAGTGTTGAACTATCAGAAGAATTTGCTCATGAAAAGCTTTCTCCTGTACTTGCAATGTACAAAGCTGATAACTTTGAAGGTGCTGTTCAAAAAGCTTCTCACTTAATCGCTGATGGTGGATATGGTCACACATCTTCTCTTTATATTAATATTGAACCTAATCAAGAAAAGATTGCAGTATTCCAGGAAGCAATGAAAACTTGTAGAATTCTTATTAATACACCATCATCACAAGGTGGTATTGGTGATTTATACAACTTTAAGATGGCTCCTTCTCTTACACTCGGTTGTGGCTCATGGGGTGGCAACTCTGTATCAGAAAATGTAGGAGTAAAACATCTTCTCAATGTTAAGACAGTTGCTGAAAGGAGAGAAAATATGTTGTGGTTTAGAGCACCTGAAAAAGTATACTTTAAGAAGGGCTGTCTTCCTGTTGCACTCGATGAACTTGGAAATGTTATGCACAAGAAGAAAGTATTTATTGTAACTGACCAGTTCTTATACAAGAACGGATATACAAAGTGTGTTACAGATAAGTTAGATGAACTTGGTATCATGCACACAACATTCTACGATGTAGAACCAGACCCAACATTAAAGTCAGCTACAGAGGGTGCAAAGCAGATGACACTTTTTGAACCAGATTGTATTATTGCAATCGGTGGTGGTTCTGCTATGGATGCAGGTAAGATTATGTGGGTAATGTATGAACACCCAGAAGTAGACTTTATGGATATGGCAATGCGTTTCATGGATATCAGAAAACGTATCTACACATTCCCTAAGATGGGTGAAAAAGCTTACTTTATTGCTATTCCTACATCATCAGGTACAGGTTCAGAAGTAACTCCATTTGCCGTTATTACAGACCAGAATTCAGGTATCAAGTATCCACTTGCTGACTACGAACTCCTTCCTAAGATGGCAATTGTAGATGCTGACTTAATGATGAACCAGCCAAAGGGACTTACAGCTTCTTCTGGTATTGATGCACTTTCACATGCTCTTGAAGCTTATGCTTCTGTTATGGCTACAGATTACACAGATGGTCTTGCTCTTAAGGCAATGAAAAATATATTTGAATACCTTCCAGCCGCTTACAACAACGGTCCACATGATGCAAAGGCTCGTGAACAGATGGCTGCTGCTTCTACAATGGCAGGTATGGCATTTGCTAACGCCTTCCTCGGTGTGTGCCATTCTATGGCTCACAAGCTTGGTGCATTCCACCATATACAACATGGTGTTGCTAACGCATTATTCTTAACAGATGTTATGAGATTTAATGCTGCTGAAGTTCCAGCTAAGATGGGTACATTCCCACAGTACGAATATCCTCATTGCAAGGCTCGTTACGTTGAATGTGCTAAGTTCGTTGGTATCACAGGTAAGGATGATGATGAAATCTTTGAAAACTTTTTAAAGGCTATTGAAGACCTTAAAAAAGCTGTTGGAATTAAGCCAACAATCAAAGATTATGGCATTGAAGAAAAAGACTTCCTTGCAACATTAGATGAAATGGTTGAAAACGCATTTGACGACCAGTGTACAGGTGCTAACCCTAGATATCCTCTTATGAGTGAAATCAAAGCAATGTACCTTAAAGCATACTATGGCAAGCCTGTCGAAGTTAAATAATTAATTTATTTGCAAATATTTTGATTATCTATCAAGTAGGTTTGCAATAAATATTAATATAATTGTCGGTTACAAGATAAAATTTCCTAATATATTTACCGTAACAACGATTAGCAACTGCTTTTCGTTGTTACCAATCCTATTAACTCGAATTATGAAAGGAGTATTTCATGAAGAAATGTATTGCAAGTAATAATAAAAAATCCGTTTATGTTGATAACGGTAAAGCAATGAAAGTTTTTGAAGCTGATTATAACAAATCAGACGTATTATACGAAGCACTTAACACAGCAAGAGTTGAAGATGCTGGTGTTAATATTCCAAAACTTCTTTCTGTATCAGTAGAAGATGGCAAATGGATTATCACAAGTGAATACAAAGAAGGTATTACACTTACAGAATTAATCAAAGCTCACCCTGAGAAAACACAAGACTATATCAACGCATTTGTTGACTATCAGATTGAATTTGGTAAAAAGAGTAATCCTTTATTATTAAAATTAAAAGATAAATTAACTCGTCAGATTAACTCACTTAAGGATACAATAGATAACTCTACTATATATGAATTATCTACAAGACTCGAGTCTATGCCAAAGCACACAAAGTTATGTCATGGTGATTACTGTCTTGACAACGTTATTGTACAAGTTGACAAAGACAACAATATAACAGACATTACTGCTGTTGACTGGGTTCATGCAACACAAGGCAATGCTAGTGCTGATGTAGCTAATACATATCTTCTTCTTAAGTTAGTCGATGATGACCTTGCTGAAAAGTATATGGAAGCTTTCTGTGAAAAGACTAACACTAAAAAAGAATATGTTACAAGCTGGGTTCCTATCGTAGCCGCAGCAAGACTCACAAAGAACGACCCTAAGGAAAAAGAACTTCTTGAAAAATGGATTGATATTGTTGAATTCCAGTAAGTCTTAATTTTTCTAACTCATATATTTTTTCTATACCTTAAAAGGAACTGTCACACTAAGAAATTTTATACAAAATAAAGATATTTAATTAGTAAATAATTTTATATCTCGTATAAATTTTCTTTAATGCGACAGTTCCTTTTTTATATAATTAAATTTTCTCAAAAAATCTCTCTGTTATTTTTTTATAAGCTTGTCACATTTTTAATTCAACACTTGTTATATATTATAGAACGTTCAAAATGCAAATAATTATATTTTCATAACACAAAATAATAATATCAATTATCATAATAAACTTGATAATATTAAAATTTATTGTCTGTATGAATATAATATTCTTTTAACTACATTAAACACCGAGGGGAGATGATTGCTATTAAGATTAAATTATCCAACAAACTAAAGCTTGAACAAATGTACATGCTATATGAAAACAAAATGTATGCCCTAGCCTATTCCATTTTAAAAAACGAAGCTCAGGCAGAAGATATTGTGCATGACTCATTTGTAAAACTAACTGATTACTTAGACAAAATTAAACATGTAGATGATAACCAAACTAAAGCACTTGTATTAAAGATTGTTAAAACTACTGCCATCAATAAATATCATAAAAACCAACATGAAGTTTGGCTTTATGACTTTAATGACAAGGATGACATAGCTGACCCGCAAGATATCATTGATAAAAAATTAACAGAAATTAATAACAGTGATATTTTATCTAATGCTGCAAAGGATATGCCCGACATCTACAAAGAAATTATCCGTCTAAAATGCTATATGGAACTATCAACAAGAGAAATTGCTGATATTACAGGCGTTGATACTGCAACAATAAGAAAACGATATGAACGTGCTAAAAAATATTTATATGACCACATCATACAAGAAGGAGATAATGAATATGAAGAAAAATCAAAACTCTATGCACAGCTTAGGTGAAGAACTTGAACTTGAAGAATTTATGAACAATAACTCTACACACGAATTTTCAAAAGACTATATAAACAAAAAAAATGACCTTTTAAATTCTGTTGGTCATGATGAAAAAGTTAAGAAAATTCGCAAAAGAAATTTTGTTGCTGCTGCCGCTGTTGGCTTTACAGTTGTTGCGCTTCCCGGCTCAGTATTTGCCGCAAAACAGATTATGTCAGGATATTCAATAAATACAAAACAGACTAATAATTATGAATATGAATTATCATTTTCTAATCCAAAAGATGACAACGGTAACGAATTAGATAACTCTGACGTTAATTATACTGCCGAAGGAACATCTTCTGCTCATTATGACCCTGAGTTATACCATACATTTGTACAGATGAATATTGATTATATGATGGATGGCTACTCATTAAGCACTAATGGTTCTTCACCTAGCAACGGATTATTCAAATACCATCTTGATGACGATTATACTGTCAGTCACAACATAACAATTGGACTTATAGTTATCAATGAAAATCAAGTTATTACTAAAAACAATGCAATTGAAGTTAAAAATGTTGTTGTAGGTGATAATAACGAAGCGACTATTTTTTACAAAAACGCCCTCGATGAAACTTCCTACAACAAAGACATGATTATTTATTTTAAGGAATATGGCTACGCCGTTGAAATCTTTGCACAAGTAAATGTATCAGAAGATGACTTAATAGATATTGCCAACAACATTTCACTTAATCCATGTGATGAAGATGTAGCAATGACTGGTTCAGTATATCAAGAAGACACTGTTTCTAATGATACTACTACTACCACCCATTCAAGCAAAGACTTTGATACTAAAAAGCTTACTAGTGATGAAAACTTCGTTGATATAGGACAGCCATTTTCATTTGATACTCTTTATGGTTATAACGATAATGCTCTTGAATATACTGTTGAGTCATATACTACTATGGATTCTGTTGCAGGACTTGACGAAAGTGGATTTGGCTTTAATCTTGATACTATAAAAAGACTTACTGATGAAGACGGAAAGCTGTCATATCAACAACAGACAATTGAAAGAGGTGACGGTTCTAACACTATCAGCAAAGTTACTGACACAAGTACTGTCAATTCAAAATTTGTATACGTTACAATGAAGGTTAAAAACACATCTGATACCAATATATCTGAAATTAAGATTGAACCTCAAATATGCTGTGTTAATAATGACGATACTATTCCTTCACGTTCTTATTATGCTTCATATAAAGGAAGTATCGAAGGTTATTCATTATACTGCGATTACCCTACAATGTATGATGAAAATCCTGATGCTTATGCCAATAATCGTAACTTCTATGCACAAAGATATACAATACCTGCTGGAGCAGAGATTGAATATCATGTAGGTTTTATTGTTGATGCTGATAAGATGGACAACATGGTGTTATTCTTTAATCCTTTTGGCACACTTGGAGAAAGTGGAAATCAAAAAGCTAAGGCTGTTATAAAGCTTAATAGATTTTAATTTCTATTTTTAATCACTTTGCACAAATATAGTGATAATACAAAATATTTGAATATACCAATTAACAAAAAATTATCTGTATTTATATGTTACCTAATCTATTTACTATATAAGCATATAAATACAGATATTTTTTTACTAATATGCAAAATTAATAACATACGGGGGATTTATGATAAAAAAAAGTTTATTAATAACAACAAAAACACTGATAACCACAATGCTTATAACTTTAGGATTAATGCTTGCAGATAATATATCCAATATAAGATTTACTGATAATATGATAACAGCATATGCTATGGAACATCAAAACAGCACTAATAGTGCAGGACATACATTAATCCTAGACGATAATATATGGCATTGCTATGGTTCTGATAATCTAATTGATTACACTTATGACGGACTTTTGTTAAATGAGTATGGTTGGTGGAAAATATCTAATGGCACTGTTGATTTTTCATTTAATGAATTAGCACTTAATGAATACGGTTGGTGGAAAATAACTAATGGTGCTGTCGATTTTACATATAACGGAATGGCGCAAAATGAATACGGCAATTGGTATGTAACTAATGGCGCTGTTGACTTTTCATACAACGGAATGGCACAAAATCAATACGGATGGTGGTATCTTTCTAATAGTACTATTGATTTTTCATTTAATGGAATGGCGCAAAACCAATATGGTTGGTGGTATATTTCTAATGGCGCTGTTGACTTTTCATACAATTGAATGGCACAAAATGAATACGGTTGGTGGGAAATAACTAATGGTGCTGTTGACTTTAACTTTTATGGAATATCGACTAATATTTATGGAAGTTGGAAAATGATTGGTGGAAGTGTCGATTTTTTATATACTGGCTCATATGACTGCAACGGCATTATCTATAATGTAGCAAATGGTCATATAGAAGATGGTATATTTGCAGGAATAATAGTTGATATTAACTTGACTCCTGTTATCATTCCACCAGAACCAGTACAACCAGAAATACCGCCATATGAACCAGAAACACCATCTGACGAGCCTGAAATACCATCTGACGAACCAGAAACAAATATAACAAATAGACAGCTTAATGTAGACTGTATCTTACAAAATCCCGAATTACCAACAGGTTGTGAAGTTACTGCACTTGCTATAGTATTAAATTATTATGGCTATGGTGTTGATAAATGCGATTTAAGTGACTATTATCTTGATAAAGGCTATATTGGGGAAACTAATCCTAATGACGCATTTTTAGGTGAACCTAGATATGATTACTCTTATGGATGTTATGCACCTGTAATAGTAAATTGTGCCAACTATTATCTTGAAGGTGATAGAGATGTAATTAACCTTACAGGAACATCATTTTATGATTTATTAGATTATATAAACAATGGAGTTCCTGTAATTGTATGGGCAACTATGAATATGAATAACTCTTATTATAGTACAACTTGGGATTTACCTGATGGTGAATTCACATGGAAAGCTAACGAACATTGCCTTGTATTAACAGGATATGATTATGATAACGGATTAATTTTCGTTGCTGACCCATTAGTTGGAAATACACAATATGATATAAATGTATTTGCAGACCGATATGAACAGATGGGTTGTCAGGCAGTTATTGTAATATAAATAAGTTTATTTGTATAATTTATTTAAGAAAGCACATCAATAAAATATAATAATTATCAATATTTTAAAAAACACATACAATTAATATTATTACTATCAATTATCATAATAATATTATTAAAGAGCCGTAAACCTAAAGATTAACAATAGGTTTACGGCTCTTTAAATATCTGTACTTATTTTTTCAATATATTATTAATTATACTATTTTCAAAAATAATTACTGAAGCTTTTCATTTCCACCCATATATGGACGAAGTGCTTCTGGTATTCTTACACTACCATCTGCTTGAAGGTTGTTTTCAAGGAATGCAATAAGCATTCTAGGTGGTGCAACAACTGTGTTATTAAGAGTATGTGCAAAATACTTTTCCTTCTTATCATTCTGAACTCTTATCTTAAGTCTTCTAGCCTGTGCATCTCCTAAGTTAGAGCAAGAACCAACTTCAAAGTACTTCTTCTGACGTGGTGACCATGCTTCAACGTCAATAGACTTAACCTTAAGGTCAGCTAAATCACCTGAACAACACTCAAGTGTTCTAACAGGAATATCAAGTGAACGGAATAAATCAACAGTATTCTGCCATAACTTGTCAAACCACATCTTGCTTTCTTCTGGCTTACATACAACTATCATTTCCTGCTTTTCAAACTGATGTATTCTGTATACACCTCTTTCTTCAATACCATGTGCTCCCTTTTCTTTTCTAAAACATGGTGAATAACTTGTAAGAGTTTTTGGAAGCTGGTCTTCTGGTGTAATTGTATCAATAAATTTACCAATCATTGAATGTTCGCTTGTACCAATAAGGTAAAGGTCTTCACCTTCAATCTTATACATCATTGCGTCCATTTCTTCAAAGCTCATAACACCTGTAACAACATTACTTCTTATCATGTAAGGTGGTATACAATATGTGAAGCCTCTGTTAATCATAAAATCTCTAGCATAAGATATTACTGCTGAATGAAGTCTTGCAATATCACCCATAAGATAGTAGAAACCATTTCCTGCAACCTTACCTGCTGCGTCAAGGTCAATACCGTTAAACTTAGCCATAATATCTGTATGATATGGAATTTCAAAATCTGGAACTACTGGTTCACCAAACTTTTCAATCTCAACATTTTCACTATCGTCTTTACCAATTGGAACACTAGGGTCAATGATGTTAGGAATTTTCATCATTATTTCTGTAACCTTAGCATTAAGTTCTGTTTCGGCTGCTTCAAGTTCTTTTAATCTATCAGCACTAGCACTTACTTGTGCCTTAACTGCTTCTGCTTCTTCCTTTTTACCCTGTGCCATTAATGCACCAATCTGCTTAGATAATTTATTTCTATTAGCTCTTAATTCATCAGCTTCTGTCTGTGTAGCTCTTGCCTTTGCATCAAGCTCTATAACTTCATCAACAAGTGGAAGCTTCTTGTCTTGAAACTTATTTCTTATATTTTGTTTTACGATTTCTGGATTTTCTCTTAAAAATTTTAAATCTAACATTTTCTTTCCTCCTGATATTGTGTTTATGCACATCTTTTATTATGCACCTTTTTTACTATATTTTCCACTAATTTATTATATTTTATTTGCTGTTTACACTATAAGTTTAAACAGCAATATATTTTCCACTATAATTATTTAGAAGTAGTCGAAGTATCTTGTACAATTACATTATCACTTCCATAAGTTCCTGCAAGTGCCTGTTCTAAAGCCTGTTGTTCTTCTTCTCCTAATTCTGTATATGACTTTCCATCTATAATTTCTTTTACATAAGCAAAACAACCGGTATTGCTGTGCATTATATTTATAATATAGCCGTTATTTAACTTATTAAGCAAGCATATTGAAAAACTTAACTTGCCACCCATTTCATGAAATGCGTCATATTTAACAAGCCCAAGCTTTTGAAATGTATACTGCATTTTATCATAAATATCATTAATAGACTCTATATTGCTATTAGTTAAAGCTCTAAGCTGGTCATAATCATCAAGATTTTTCTTTATTAATTCTTCTATGGACTCTCCATCAGAGCCTTGCATAAACTCTTTATATTTCTTTTTCATTCCACTAGCTTTGCATATTGCAACTATGGCAAGTATTATTGCCAAAATTGTAATTGCGCAAAGCCCAAGCATAACGTATAACGCCGGAGCTGAAAAGAAACCAAAAAAATCAATCTCCATTACATACCTCTTTTCGTATTTAATTATACTTTTATCTAGTTAAGCAAACATTCATAATCTTTTTCTAACTAGCTCTAATACAAATACTATTGCGATAAACAAAATAACATTCTTTATTGCAATAGTATTTATTATTTACTTCGTAAGATTATTATATTATTTATCTAACATTCTTATCATGTCATATATACGTTCAAGTTCTTCCTTAGAATAATAATCTATCTCTATTTTCCCCTTATTATTATCCTTATTTTTAATAACAACTTTTGTACCCATAATTCTTTTCATTTTATCTTCAATATCTCTGTATACAAAATCATTTTCAGGCTTTTTCTTTGGTTCTTTTTCAGGTTTATTAAGTGTCTTCATAAGCTTTTCAGTTTCACGAACACTTAACTTTTCATCAAATATTTTTAACGCAATTTCATATTGCTTATCAGGGTCTTCAATTCCTATTATTGTCCTTGCATGACCATTACTTAACTTTCCCTCCATTACCATATCTTGTACACGTTCATCAAGTTTTAACAGACGTAGTGAATTAGTAATCGAAGCTCTTGACTTTGAAACTCGCTCTGCTAACTCATCTTGCTTTAACTTATAATCTGATATAAGTCTTTGATATGCTCTAGCCTCTTCAATTGGATTAAGGTCTTCTCTTTGAATATTTTCAATTAAAGCTATCTCCATAACTTCTTGTGTTGTGTAATCTTTTATTACAACCGGAACTTCTTTAAGCCCTGCAATTTTAGCTGCTCTCCATCTTCTCTCGCCCGCTATTATCTCATAATAATCACCCTTTTTTTGTACAAGAAGTGGTTGAAGTACTCCATATTGTTTAATGGACTCAGATAATTCAATTAAGGCGTCTTCATCAAATGCTTTTCTTGGCTGTTCTTTATTTGGTTCAATTAAAGAAAGTTTAACATTAATGTCGGCTGGTTGTTTGACAATAACTTCTTTAATTACTTCCTTTACTTTAACTTCGTCATCTTCTGGAATTAAAGCTGCTATCCCTTTTCCTAGTCCTTTACCTAAGCCTTTTCCTAAGCCCCTTGTTGACTTTTGCTTTAAACCTTTTTTATCTTTTTCTAAAGCTGTTACATCTTTTTTTTCAGAGCTCATAATCTCCTCCATTATTAAAATATAATTTATAACACCATACCTTTTTAAACTAGCAAATTACATATTTCAAACACTTTACTTATCGCCCCACATAATAAGTCTTACTATAAGTACTAACTATGTTTTATTACTTCTTGTGCAAGATTTCTATAGCTTTCTGCACCTGTTGAACGCTTGTCATATATATTGATTGGAAGTCCATGACTAGGTGCTTCTGCAAGTCTTATATTTCTTGGAATAATTGTCTTATATATTTTTTCTTGTAAATTGTCTTTTACATTTTCTACTACTTGAAGTGAAAGATTAGTTCTTGAGTCGTACATTGTAAATACTACTCCTTCAAGCTCTAATTTTTTATTAAGCTTTTTCTTTACAAGATTGATTGTGTGCATTAATTGTGTTAAGCCTTCAAGCGCATAATACTCGCATTGTATTGGAACTAAGACTGTATTAGAAGCTGTCATTGCATTTACAGTAAGCATACTTAACGATGGTGGACAATCAAGTATAATAAAGTCATAATTATCTTTAACTTCTGCTAAACTATCTTTTAATATGTACTCTCTGTTATCAACATCTATAAGGTCAATTTCTGCACCTGCAAGATTTACATTTGAAGGTATTATATCAAGATTATCAAAGATATCTTTTATAATTGCGTCTTTTATATCAACGGTTCTTAATATAACTTCATAAATAGTATTCTCTGCCTCATCTTTTTCAATACCAAGACCACTTGTTGTATTACCCTGTGGGTCCATATCTATCACAAGCACTCTTTTGCCTGCCTCCGCAAGACATGCTGATAAGTTAATAGTTGTAGTTGTCTTTCCAACTCCACCCTTTTGATTTGCTATTGATATTACTTTTCCCATAATACTCCTCTTTTCAACGCATATATACATATAAATGTTTCACGTGAAACATTTTACAACGAAAATATTATATCATCATTTATTTGTCATATCTACATTATTTTAAAGATATTTTTTAACAAATATGTTAATACGGAGGTTATTATGAAAAAATTTATAAATTATTCTAGGATTTGTTTGATATTAATATTTTTATTATTTATCTATATTATATTTTGTGCTCAAAGCTATTCGAACGCTGTATCTTCTGAACTATCAAATTCTGTATTTAGATTACATGTTTTAGCAAATAGTGATTCTGAAGAAGATCAACAATTAAAATTAAAAGTAAGAGATGCTTTACTTTCATATATGAATACTTTATCTTCAAATTGCAATACAAAAGAGGAAGCTATACAAATTGCAACTCAACATCAAAATGAATTTCAAACAATTGCTGAAAATGTAATTGTTGAAAATGGTTACAATTATCCTATTCAAATAAAAATTAATAATTTTTATTTTCCAACCAAATCATATGGAGATATTTCATTACCAGCTGGATATTATGATGCTTTAAGAGTAGAAATTGGTAATGCAAAAGGAAAAAATTGGTGGTGTGTAATGTTTCCATCTTTATGTTTTATAGATATCAGCTCAGGAATCGTTGATTCTGAAGGAAAAGAAAAACTAGAAAATAATTTAGATTCAGAATCATATGAATTAATTTCAGAAAGCAAAACTTCAACTGAATTTAAACTAAAATTTAAATTATTAGAAGTATTTTCACATAATGGACTATTCACTGCAAAAAATTAAAAATCTATTGTAATCTTTATTCTTTTATGATATATTTTATGTGATTATTTTAAATACGAGGAGGAATACTTTTGGAAAAACTAGTAATAACTGGACCAACACATTTAAATGGAGAAGTAACAATAAGTGGGGCAAAAAATGCAGCTGTTGCTATATTACCTGCAACACTTTTAATAGATGGTGTTTGTACAATAGAAAATCTTCCTAATATAAGTGATGTAAAAATGTCATGTAAGATATTAGAAGGTCTAGGTGCAAAAATAACATGGATTACACAAAATGAAATTATGATTGATACAAGAAATATAAATAAAACTATTGCATCAGAAGAATTAACAAGAAAATTTAGAGCATCTTATTATATAATTGGAAGTATGCTTGGACGCAAAGGCGATGTAACAGTTGGAATGCCTGGTGGTTGTAAACTAGGCGCAAGACCTATAGATCAACATATCAAAGGATTTGAAGCATTAGGTGCAAAAGTAGATACAACACAAGGAAAAATTACTGCCAAAGCTTCAAAATTAGTAGGAACTTCAATTTATATGGATGTTGTATCTGTTGGTGCAACCATTAATGTAATGCTTGCTTCTGTACTTGCAGAAGGAACAACCATTATTGATAATGCCGCTAAGGAACCACATATTGTAGATGTTGCAAACTTTTTAAATACTATGGGAGCCGATATTCGCGGGGCAGGAACAGATGTAATTAAAATTAATGGTGTAAAAAAACTTACAGGTAATGCAACATATTCTGTTGTTCCAGATCAAATAGAAGCCGGAACATTTATGCTTGCAGCTGTTGCAACAAAAGGTGATATTTTAATAAAAAATTGTATAACAAAACACTTAGAATCAATAACTGCAAAAATCACTGAAATTGGTGGTCAAGTAGATGACTTTGGAGATAGCATAAGAGTAAAATGTAATAAAAGACCATCTAATGCTATCATAAAAACACTTCCTTATCCAGGTTTCCCTACAGATTTACAACCTCAAATGGGCGTTGTTTTATCAATAGCAAATGGAACAAGTAGAATTATAGAAAGTATTTGGGAATCAAGATTCCAATATACTGACGAATTAAATAAAATGGGAGCCAAAATTACTGCTCAAGGAAAATCAGCATTTTTTGAAGGCGTTGATAAATTATATGGAGCTCCTGTTTATTCAACAGATTTACGTGCTGGTGCTGCATTAATTATTGCCGGTGTAACCGCAAAAGGGAAAACAGAAGTTTACAATTTAGAGCACATTGATAGAGGATATGAAAACATTGAGCAAAAGTTTAGAAACCTTGGTGCAAAAATAGAAAGAGTAACGGAGTAATATTAGAAAGAAGAAATACATATGCTAAATTTTTGTAGTTTATATAGTGGTAGTAGCGGAAATAGTTTATTTGTCGAAACAGAAAATGCTAAAGTATTAGTTGATGTTGGGTTAAGTTGTAAAAAAATTGAAGAAGCTTTATGTACTATAGAAAAAAATCCTAATTCAATCGATGCTATTCTTATTACTCATGAACATTCTGATCATATAAAAGGACTATCAACAATATCACATAAATATGATATTCCTGTTTTTGCAACAAGAGAGACATTTGATGCAATGCCAACACAAACTGAAAAAATATCAAATAAAAATATTAATTATTTTTATCCTAATGAAAAATTCAATATAAATGATTTAGAAATTACACCTTTCAGTATTCCACATGATGCAGCTAACCCTTGCGGATTTACAATAAATAATGAAAAAC